>CABQOJ010000090.1 GCA_902465775.1 uncultured Porphyromonas sp.
ACCTCACCCTCAGCGCCTTGCGCTTCATCCTTTCTGCAAAGTCAGGACAATCTTGCAAGCAAGATTGTGAGACTGTTGACTTTTGCAACAGTCTCCATTCCGACCTCAAAGTCAAAAAGAAGGCGACCCGAGCATCCTCAGATCGCCTTCTTCATTTCGGCAGCCTCCCTCGGGGAAGGCTTCGTTTAGTGGGTACTAAATGGTGATTTAATCGTCCTTAACTAGGGGATTAGCACCCGTATCACCTCAACCTCATCAGCTGCGCCAGCCTGTGCGGTGACGAGATAGCTACCTTGTGGCAAGGCGACTAGCTCTCCTCTGACGGCGGGCTGATGGTAGTACGTATGGCCATCCATCGTAAAGATGGTCAGCATAGCTAGGTCTGCTAGTGTGGTGACACCCTCAGCGGTGACAGCTATGCAGTGGCTCTGTGTAGGAGCGATCACGGCATTGGTCAGCTTGAAGGTGGCATTGACACGTGTGTAGCGCTGTGGCTTTATGCTGTTGCCTGAGATCGGCTCGCCATTGGCGGTGAAGCGATCTATCATATAGCCCTCTGCGGGCTTGATGACGAGGTTTAGCTCCTGTCCCTTATTAACCTTGTGGTAGCCTAGGTGCGTAGGTAGTGTGCTCCATACAGGCTTGATCTCGTTGCCCTGCTTGTCTGTGAGCTTGACTGTACCATGAGTGGTGGGGGCGATCTCTACGTAGACCTGATCACATCCGGAGGCATCGCCTTCGGTATTGACGCGCCATCCCTTGATCGTAGCGATTAGATGGTCTGCATGCTGGGCATCGTTGTCTGGATCGCTCTTGTCTTCGGTAATGTAGAGGCTGTAGGGCGTCTGAAGTTTGACCCCCTGGGGATAGCTACAGAGAGAGGCGTAGAGGTCATTGACATCACAAGCTGTGAGCTTGTTGCCGTAGGCCTGTAGCATCTGGAGCTGAGGCTGCTTGGACAGATCGAGCTTGGTGAGCTGGTTACCATTGCAGTATAGCGTAGCTAGCTTCGTCAGCTTTGAGAGGTCAAGCTCCTTGAGCTGATTGTCATTGACGAGGAGCGTCTCGACCTCGGATAGGTTGGCTAGGTCTAGCTTGGAGAGCTTGTTGGCTCCGAGTGCTAGGGCGCGTAGGCTCTTGAGCTTAGATAGGTCTATCTCCGAGAGCTGATTGCCCTGCAGGTCTAGGTAGCCAAGCTTGACACAAGAGGATAGATCGATGTTGGTGAGTTGGTTCTTCTTTGCGTCTAGCTTCGTTAGTTCTGTCAGCTTAGAGAGATCTAGCTTGGTGAGACTGTTCCCATAGCATAGGAGCGTGTCTATCTTAGTGCTGTGTGAGAGGTCTAGCTCAGAGATCCCTGTATAGGCTACACCGAGGAGGGTGAGGTTAGGACAACCCTTCAGGTCGATGGAGCCAATAGGATTCATATAGGTGTAGAGGACTTGGAGGTCAGGCTGTACGAGCTTGATACTGGTAAACTCGCTGTCCCAAGTCCCCTGACCAGGATAGCTGGAGAAGTCGGCCTCAATGAGTGACCCCGAGATCTTGATGTAAGTCCCAAGAGCCTTGTTATCAAAGCGACGTGTGGTCTGTCCGATGACCTCACGCTGAGCCGTACCATTGCCCCAGTCAATGAGGATCTCTGTACCCTCTTGAGGAGCGACTAGTGCAAATGAAATATCATGCCCCACCTTAGTGCCGAGCTCTATCCTTGGAGGATTGACGAAGAGTGGCTCTACGGTGGTGGCTTGGGAGACTAGAAATATGCGCTCCTTGATGAGCTTGCCGTTCACCTTGACTCCGAGGTACTCCTGGCCCTCAGGGGTTTCGTCTATCCGAACGTAGAGCGGGGTGCCAGCGAGTACGCTATCACCGATGGGCTTGAGTGACTGATCAGAGTCTATCATACGCTCTAGTAGTGTGACCTTGCCCACAGTCTGAGTAAGTGTTACAGAGACGCTGTCACACTTTGCTTTGCCATCGCCCTCGACGTCTGCCTGCCAGTTATCTGCGATAAGGCGAGCATCAGAGGTCTCTGCGTTAGATCCCTCTAGTAGCAGATCCTTGCTCCATCCTTTGCGAGACTTACCCCACATAGAGCGTAGCATATAGTTGATGGCACAGGGTGTCATCGTGGAGTTAAAGCGGATATCTAGGTATTGTAGCTGATAGCAAGCGCTAAGATCTAAAAATGCAAGCTGATTGCTATGAGCTGTGAGGCGACTCATATAGGGCGCCTGCGTTAGGTCTAGTAGCGGAATCTTATTGCCAGCACAGCTTAGCGAGGTTAGCTTCGAGAGCATAGAGACGTCGAGTGCTGTCAGGGCATTGCTGTCACAAGCGAGGCTGGTGAGCTTGACATTTGCCGATAGGTCCAGATTCGTGAGCTTATTCTTGTTGCAGAAGAGGCTGGTCAGCTCAGGATTGCTATAGAGGTTCAGTCTAGAGATGTTGTTATAGTTTATCTCTAGCTTATAGAGCAGGGGTAGCTTTGTGACATCTAGCTCAGAGATCTCATTGTGAGAGAGGGATAGCGAAGAGAGCTTGGGGTAGTTGTCTCCGATCTCCAGATCCATCAGCGCGTTATTCTCTAGCGATAGCGTCGTAAGTGCTGGCAGAGAGACGGGGTAGAAATGACTGATATCGCACTCGTTGGCATAGATGTGCTCTAGGACTTTGCTCCCATCAGGCACGAGGACGGAGCCTAGTCTTGGATTCTGAGATATGTCAATAGAGACTAGCCCTTTGTATGGTCGTAAGTCTAGGACGGTGAAGTCGTTCTCTCTAAGGTTAAGGTTCTCTAGTGGAGCGTCTTCGTTGAGCACAAAGGTCTCCTTCGTGAGCTTATTCTTAGAGAGGTCTAGATACTTGAGCTCTGTCTGTCCAGTAGCGGTAAAGGAGGTTATCTCTAGCTCCTCGGCCTCTAGCTTGGTAAGGTTGGAAAGGATGCGGATGGTCTCGCCCTGGACGACTCCAGAGATTTTGGCAAAGAATCCAGAGGCGTTTGGGTCAACGTTGTAGCTTTTGGTAGTGCCATCTCCCCAATCGATGAGGATAGGGGTGTCATAGGACTTGGTTTTGGGGAGGATTGAGATTTCAGAGCCAAAGGCTTTACCTGTCTTAATCTGTATCTCTGCCGTTTGAGCCGTGAGTAGACTCACACCGCAGAGGGATAGCAGGAGGAAGAGTAGAAAGTTGGTTTTCTTCATTCTGTTTCTTAGTTGATTGTTATAGGGAAGTAATTGTATGATAGGAAATGTGGGAAGGGCGCTACCTCGAGTGTGTCGTGGTAGTGCTACTGTAGTAGTCGTGGATGAGGCGCTTTGCCGCAGCGAGGTCGGCCTCTTGGTTGCCTGTGATGCCTACGCTTTGAGGTGTGGGAATCTTGATTTCGGTGCCGAGAGGAATATTGTCGGGGTCTTCGATCTGATCCTTATTGGCTAGGTAGATGTAGATCCAGTACTCACTACGACCTAGGTAGCGACGGGCGTAGCGCGCTAGATAGTCGCCATTGCCGAGGGTCACGGTGGTGAGGATCTCCTGCTGAGCAGTCGTATCGGCTGGTGGTGCGACGCTATCGATGGGTGCGACGGTGTCTATCGTCGGAGTAGCCTCGACGGGTATCATCGTGCTGGGAGGGGGCGTGGACCTGGAGCTCGGCATCTCTTGCTTGCCGAAGACGAAGAACCACAGCAACAGTGCCATCACTAGGACAGCGACTAGCGGGATGACGATCCAAAGCCATAGCTTGCGGGACTTGCGCTCTTGTGGCTCCCCTCTTCGATAAGGTGGTGGCGTGGCGACGACAGCCTCTGCTTCGTTGCTTTCGCTAGCTGAGAAGGGAGGCGGTGTCGGCGTAGCGGGAGCTTTGGCTTGAGATTGAGGCGTCCAGGCGGGCGGAGTGGCCACTGGTGGGGGAGTGGCTGTGCTCTCGGCGATACGGCTGGAGATGATGGATGGGCAAGCCTGCTCTAGGCTCTCGGCTGGCTGCTCCTCGACATCGGGCCACTGGACACCCTCCTTGAGCAGCGTGGGGGCAAACATCTCAAAGGGCTTGTTGACCTGCCGGAGCAATTCGTCGGAGGGGGTGAAGGCGTAGCTGCTCTCGCTGCTCTCGCCTTCGCCAGTTATGGACTGTGGTGCGAAGGTGCCTAGGGGAGCCCACTCGAGGGTGTGTCCTAGCCGCTCGTGCATCTCAAAGAGCTTCGTGACACTGTCGTAGAAGCTTTGGAGGGTCTGCGGTATCTGGATCGCCCCTTTTGCTAGGAGTTCGCCAATCTCCTCGGCAGAGAGCGGTTGCTCTTGGTTGGTGATGCGTGGCGTGACGCTTGGGGGCATCAAGTAGCGCTCGCCACTAGGCAGTAGGGCGATGCGGGCGCTGTGGCTCTCGGCGGACCATAAGCCGACGCTACGCATATAGCTGGTGCTCCCCTGAGTGAGTCGCCCGATGAGTAGCGAGGTGAGGTCGCTCCATAGTTGCTGGCAGGTGGTCTGTGCGAGCTGGCTCTGCTCGGCGACCTCGAGGAGCCACTGTTCGGTCGTAATCATAGGATGAGATGCTCTGGGGATGTGGTTGCGATGAGGTCGTACTCCTCTACGCCTGTGATCTCGGCTCGGTAGAAGGAGCCTACATGGAGCGGGCGGTCGCTGCTGAGTATCACTTCGCCGTCCACCTCGGGAGAGTCGTACTGGGTGCGACCAACGTAGTAGCCTTCTTCCTCTCGGTCAACGACTACCTCCAACGAGGTGCCGACTCTACGGCTATTGACGCTGGCAGAGATGTTTGCTTGGAGAGACATTAGGGCGTCGTAGCGCTCCTGCTTGACCTCTGGCGGGACGTCGTCTTGGTAGTGCTTGTAGGCATAGGTGCCCTCCTCGTGTGAGTATTGGAAAGCGCCAAGTCGCTCGAAGCGCATCTGGCTGACGAAGTCAAGGAGGTCGGCAAAGTCTTCGTCCGTCTCTCCTGGATGCCCGACCATCATCGTGGTACGCAGGGCGATGCCGGGCACTTGCTCGCGGATACGCTCTAGCAGAGCGACGGTCTCCTCACGGGTTATCTGCCGACGCATCAGCTGAAGCATATGATTGCTGCTGTGCTGGAGCGCAAGGTCGAGATACTTGCAGATGTTGTCATGCTGTGCCATCACATCTAGCAGAGCGATGGGGAAGTGGTTCGGATAGGCGTAGTGTAGTCTGAGCCAGTGAACACCTTTTACCTGAGCTAGGCGGTCCAGCAGGGGAGAGATGGCTTGCTCTTGGTAAAGGTCTACACCATAATAAGTGCTATCCTGAGCAATGATCTGAAACTCCCGACAGCCCGCGGAGACGCGCCCCTCGACCTCTCGGACTATCTCCTCCATGGGACGGGAGTGATGACGGCCTGTGATGAGCGGAATGGCACAGTAAGAGCAGGTGCGATCGCACCCCTCGGAGATCTTG
>CABQOJ010000091.1 GCA_902465775.1 uncultured Porphyromonas sp.
TGTCTACACGGAGGAGCTAGGGTTGGCTTTTGACCTTTACTTGTAAGCAGACAATACCTATCAACGTAAGAGTACCACAAAGAAACATAGGATAGACTATACGACAGCTCTTTTTTAGCTCGTTGAGCAGGTCAGAGAGGATACCCTTCCTCCTCTGGCTTGCTCAATTGTTTTCCTAATTCCTTCGCATAGCAGCTAGATCCTGCCATGCGGAGTCTAGGCGAAGTGGGGACGTGAGGATAGACGGCAATGATTTTGTATCTTTGTAGCGTAATGCACGATAAGAGACTATAGCCGAAGGTATGAACTATGGATATGTCAAGGTAGCGGCCGCTGTGCCCTACGTCAGAGTGGCTGACTGCTACTATAATACGAGCCGCATCAAGGAGATGATCTTTCAGGCGGAGGAGCTGGGCGTAGAGATACTTACGACCCCTGAGCTCTCGATCACGGGATATACGTGTGGGGACCTCTTTCACCAGTCATTCCTTCTGGATCAAGCGCAGAAGGCGCTCTGCCAGTTGGTCGAGGAGACGGCCGAGACTGACGTGATGGTCATCGTCGGTATGCCGGTGAAGGTGGAGGAGAAGCTCTTCAACGGGGCGGTCGCCTTCCAGCATGGTAAGATCCTAGGGGCGATCCCTAAGACTTATCTGCCGAACTACCGAGAGTTTCAGGAGAAGCGCTGGTTCTCTCCCAGTGATTCGCTACAATATAAGACGGTGCAGATGGGACCGCACACGGTGCCTATCGGGCGCAACATCATCTTCAAGTGTGGACCGGTGGGCATCGGTATCGAGATCTGCGAGGATATGTGGACTCCCTTTACGCCGGGTACACGCCTGAGCCTTTATGGTGCGCATATCATCTTCAACCTCTCAGCGAGCAATGAGAATGCGGGCAAGCATGACTACCTGCGCTCGCTAATCAGTGGCGCCACGTCGCAGTCTATCTGTGGCTACGTCTACGCCTCTAGTGGCTATGGCGAGAGCTCGACCGATCTGGTCTACACGGGTAAAGCGTTTATCGCTGAGGTGGGCAAGATCGTCAAGGAGATGCGCCGCTTCGAATACAAGGAGCGTATGATCGTGAGCGACATCGATGTGTCTCGTATCCATGGTGAGCGCCTGATCAATAGTAGCTTCAAGAGTGCGGTCAATCACTTTACCGACGAAGAGGAGCTGGTGAGCATTCCCTTCACGCTACGCTCTGAGGCGGAGTCGCAGCCTATGGATCGTGTCATAGATCGCAACCCCTTTATGCCTGAGGGGGCGAACCCCGAGGAGCGTTGTCACGAGATGTTTCAGATACAGGTGTGCGGGCTGATACAGCGCCTCAAGCATATGCGTGCGGAGCATGCGGTGATCGGCATCTCGGGCGGACTGGACTCGGCACTGGCGCTACTGGTTACGGCAGAGGCTTTTGACCTCCTGGGCTTGGATCGCAAGCAGATCATTGCGGTGACGATGCCTGGCTTTGGTACCTCTGAGCGCACCTATCGCAACGGCTATGCTATGATGCAGGCGCTGGGTGTGACGATCCGTGAGATAGATATCAAGGAGGCGACGGAGCAGCATCTCTCGGCCATCGACTATAAGGGCAATCGGGAGGATGCGACCTTTGAGAATGCGCAGGCACGTGAGCGCACGCAGATATTGATGGACCTCGCCAATATGTACCACGCGCCAGTGATCGGGACGGGAGACCTCTCTGAGATAGCCTTGGGGTGGTGCACCTTCAACGGGGATCACATGTCTATGTATGCGGTCAATAGTGGAATCACGAAGACGAGCGTACAGCTGATCGTCGGGTGGTATGCTGCGCACAAGGCTGAAGACACGTTACTGGCCACGACGCTACAAGACATCGTCGCTACACCTATTAGCCCTGAGCTACTGCCGATCAAAGATACAAAGACGGGCAACGAGCAGCAGACGCAGAACCTCGTGGGGCCGTACGAACTACACGACTTCTTCATCTACCACTTCCTACTGGATGGCTTTGAGCCGAAGAAGATCTTTTACCTAGCCAAGGTTGCTTTCGAGGGAGCTTACACGCCCCAAGAGATCAAGCACTGGATGGGAGTCTTCTTCAAGCGATTCTTCTCACAGCAGTTCAAGCGCAATGCGATGCCCGATGGGCCTAAGGTGCTGAGTGTATCGCTCTCCTCACGTGGGGAGTGGCGCATGCCGAGCGATGCGGTGAGCAGTATGTGGCTCCAAGAGGTGGAGAACCTAGAGGCATAGAGACGCGAGCGATGATGAGTCAGGAGGAGCGAACACGGCTGTTGATCCCGATAGCGGACTTTATCAAAGAGTTTGAGCAAGCCTTCAAGCTGTCACTACAGAGTGATGCGTCGGTGCTGTCACACGCACTGGAGCATCTGCAACGCTCCTCTGGCAAGCACGTCCGTCCGATCATCGTGGGGCTATGCGCTCAGCTTTGCTCTGGGCAGACCAATGAGCAGACGCTCGCTGCTGCGCTCGTCATAGAGCTCCTACACACCGCCTCGCTCATCCACGATGATGTCATCGACTGGTCGGACACACGGCGTGGACAGCCTACGCTCAACGCCCTTTACAGCAATCATCAGGCGGTCTTGATGGGAGACTATGTCCTCTCGACCGCTTTTCTGGAGATAGTCTCTCGAGAGCACAACTCGGAGATGCTATGTGTCGTTGCCCAGGCTGGGCGCAACCTCTCTATCGGGGAGCTGATGCAGCTCTCTCTCTCGAAGGCGCACACCTATCGTGAGGAGGATTACTACGCCGTGGTGGATTGCAAGACGGGAGCGCTCTTTGAGGCGAGTGCCAAGCTGGGAGCCCTGAGCGTAGATGCTACCGAGGAGCAGGTGGAGCGCTGTGCACGTCTCGGGCAACTGATGGGGCGTGCCTTCCAACTGCAGGACGATCTCTTTGACTATGACAAGCTCCAGGACGTGGGCAAGCCTACGGGTCACGACCTGATCGAGGGCAAAGTTTCTCTCCCTCTGCTTTATGTCCTCAACCATGCGTCCGCCACGGAGCGAGACGAAATCATCTCCTATTTACAGCAACCTATCGAGGCGGACTCAATAGACTACCTCCTCCGCATAGCTCGTGAGCGTGGTGGCATTGACTACACAGAGAGACAGATCCAGCAGATCCTCCGAGAGGCGATCGACCTGCTCAGGAGCTTCGCACCGAGTGCCACGAGAGAGACACTAGAGCGCTTTATCACATTACTAGGAGAGAGACAGAAGTAGCGGACGAGAAGTATGGGAGGTGATACGCTCAATTGGATAGACTATATGGTCATGGGCTGTACAGCTTGGGCACTCTTCAAGGGCTTCAAGCGGGGAGTCGTATCAGCTCTGATTGGCGTGCTGGGCATCGCCGTCGGCTATGTGCTGGTCCGCTGGATAGGCGTACCCGTAGCGCTCTGGATCTCTCGCACCTTCGGACTACCCCACGGAGTGGCGGTAGTGGGTGCATATGTGGCGACCTTTTCGCTCTCATGCTGGGGCATCGCCTTCCTAGCACGGCCTACGGTGAGGGCAATCAAACATTCGTCGCTCTCAGTTGTCAATAAACTTATGGGAGCTCTCTTCACGGGAGCCTTCGTCATCTTATTCTTTAGCCTTATCTTTAATCTAACCGACTTCATACTGCCACGAGGAGTGCTAGCGCAGTTGCCCGACATCACAACAGAAGCGGGCGGGCCAGCTGAGCCTCGACGAGATCAGCGGGACAAGTCTAGACTATACGACCCTGTCCGAGGCTTGATCCCGTGGGCTGCTCTAGGCGACCTGACCTCTTGGCAGGATAAACAATTAAAGCAACAATCAAGTGAATAACGAACATAATCCTAAGCAAACAGTCCCCACAGCTGCCGAACCAGAGGTGCGTGCGGTGACGCCGACGGGGGAGGATATCCTCGACGACATCACCCAAGGGGACTACAAGTATGGCTTCGTGACTGACGTCCATACGGAGACTATCCCCAAGGGTCTCAACGAGGAGGTGGTACGTCTCATCTCGGCAAAGAAAGAGGAGCCTGAGTGGCTCCTAGAGTTCCGCCTCAAGGCGTATCATCACTGGCTCACACTAGAGCGTCCTGACTGGGCGCACCTCTCGATCCCCGAGATAGACTACCAAGACATTATATACTATGCGGCTCCTCGTCACAAAAACGAAGGAGATGGCAAGATAGATCCAGAGATCGAGAAGACCTTTGACAAGCTCGGCATACCGCTTCACGAGCGAGCTATGCTCTCGGGCAATATGGCGGTCGATGCGGTCATGGATAGTGTCTCGGTGAAGACCACCTTCCGCACGAAGCTTCAGGAGCTGGGCATCGTCTTCTGCTCTTTCAACGAAGCGGTGCGTGAGCACCCAGACCTTGTCCGTAAGTACCTGGGCAAGGTTGTCTCCTCGCACGACAATTACTTTGCAGCGCTGAACTCGGCGGTCTTTAGTGACGGTTCTTTTGTCTATATCCCCAAGGGCGTGCGCTGTCCTATGGAGCTCTCGACCTACTTCCGCATCAATGCGGCCAATACGGGACAGTTCGAGCGTACGCTCATCGTGGCAGACGAGGGAGCTTACGTGAGTTACCTAGAGGGTTGCACGGCTCCGATGCGAGATGAGAACCAGCTCCACGCTGCGATCGTTGAGATCATCGCTGAGACCGATGCTGAGGTCAAGTACTCGACCGTCCAGAACTGGTACCCAGGCGACAAGGACGGACGAGGCGGCATCTACAACTTCGTCACCAAGCGTGGTCTATGCCGTGGTGACCGCAGCAAGATCTCTTGGACACAGGTTGAGACCGGCTCGGCTATCACGTGGAAGTATCCAAGCTGCATCCTGCGTGGCGACGACTCGGTGGGAGAGTTTTACTCTGTCGCTGTGACCAACAACTACCAGCAGGCGGACACCGGCACGAAGATGATCCATCTCGGGCGCAACACCCGTAGCACCATCGTTTCGAAGGGTATCTCGGCCGGTAGTAGCCAAAACAGCTACCGTGGATTGGTCTCCATCGCTGCTTCAGCGGAGAATGCACGCAATCACTCACAGTGCGACAGCCTTCTCCTGAGCGACCACTGCGGGGCGCACACTTATCCTTACGCAGACATACGCAATGACTCTGCGGTCGTGGAGCATGAGGCGACCACCTCGAAGATCAATGAGGATCAGCTCTTCTACTGCAACCAGCGTGGTATCACCACCGAGGAGGCGGTTGGCCTGATCGTCAATGGCTACGCCCGTGAGGTAATGAGCAAGCTTCCGATGGAGTTTGCCGTTGAGGCGCAGAAGCTCCTCTCCGTAACCCTCGAGGGGAGTGTCGGCTAGCACTGCCCCCGCTACACATTATATAGATACAGATTACACACTACTATGAGCAACGTAATAC
>CABQOJ010000092.1 GCA_902465775.1 uncultured Porphyromonas sp.
GTCCTAGCGAAGTGACGACGGGTGGTAATGCGCTCAAGTTTTACTCCTCTGTGCGCCTAGACATACGTGCCTACAAGCAGATCAAGAAGGGCGACGATGTGGTCGGCAAGGTGACGAGTGTGCGTGTGGTCAAGAACAAGGTGGCTCCGCCCTTCCGTTGTGCTCAGTTTGACATACTCTTCGGTCAGGGCATCAACCGTGTAGGTGAGATCATTGATGCGGCGACCGACATGGGCATCCTCAAGAAGAGTGGCTCGTGGTTCTCCTATCAGGGCAATAACATAGGTCAGGGTCGCGATGCGGTCAAGGAGCTGCTGGATGACAACCCAGAGCTGGCTGACGAAGTGGCTCAGCAGGTGATGGATCAGCTGGCTCATGAGGGCAAGCTGCATCTCTCGCAAGAGGCTGACGAAGGTGAGGAGGGAGAAGCCCTAGACACGACGGATCAGCTGGTCGACGAGGACTTTGATATATAATAGATAGTCTGAGGGACGTAGGGCGCGTGAGCGAAAGCTCATGCACCTTGCGAACCTCTCTAATCCACGCTATCAAATAGAGCTGGGTCTATTGCAACCCAGTCGTAAACTCTAAAGCAAGCTATAGTTATCATGACAGTTCTACAGACTCCGAATGGATGGCAGCGACTCGCTGATCGTACAGACGAGGCGTATACGCCAGAACGCATTTCTGTGCTCCGTGAGAACGAGATATTTGTCTTCGGGAGCAATCTGTTGGGACACCATATGGGTGGTGCAGCACGCACTGCTCGTCGCGTCTTTAACGCTGAGATGGGTGTCGCCGAGGGTTTGACTGGACAGGCTTATGCTCTGCCAACGCTTGGTGAGGATATGCGACGGGTGGCTCCAGAGGCGCTACGTGCTAGCCTGGCGCGCTTGCTACGCTTTGCCCTAGAGCATCCGAGGCTTACCTTCTACCTCACGGAGGTGGGGTGTGGTATCGCTGGGTGGCCTGTCGAAACTGTGAGAGAGTTGCTATGGAAGGCTGTGCGTGAGCTCTCGGAGGAGGCTTATGAGCTACGAGCTGTGCCAGCTAATCTCTTGATTCCACAACGGTTTAGTTAGTCGGCCGTGACTCTCTCCGTCTCTAGTGAGCAGTACACGCGATGGTGTGCTGAGACCCCTTCGCTACCACTCTATGTGCAGCCCTGGTGGCTACTCGCAGCTTCGGGGAGGGAGGATATGTCGGTGCTCTCTACGGCAGGGACTAAGGAAGGCGCTCCGACACTGGCGTGGCCTCTCTTTATGCCTACGCGACGGCACCTGATCGTGCCTCCTTACTGCCAGTTCGCGGGGCCACTGAGTGATCGTTCGGGAGCAGTGGGGGAGGAGCCTTTTGATCGGGATCGATACATTGCCCACCTCGCAGCCATGAAGGCGCTTAGCGAGGCGCTCCCCTCATCGCTACGTTATATAGAGGCGCACTTACCGCTCGACTATTGGGACTGGCTCCCGTGTGAGACGCCTGCGGGTGCATGGCGTAGCTCGGTCGCCTATACGCATCTTCTAGACTTGGCGAACTCTGCACGTACGGAGCTGTACAACAAGTCTATCACTAGTAAGCTACGCTACGCCTCTAGGATAAATCTACAAGCTCTCTGGTCTGACGCGACAAACCGAGTGACCTGCATCAATATGCTGATAAATCTCTGTCATACCAGTCTCCAGCGTAGCGGAGGAGACCGCCTCTGCGCCTCATCACTAAGACGGCTCATGACCGCAGCTCTGGAGCATCAGCAGGGAGTCGTACACCTCTTGCTCTCTCCGACCACGGGAAGGCCCGTGGCGGGAGCTTTTGTGGCATACAACAACGGCATAGCCTACTATATAGCTGGCGGTCAGGAGCGTTGCCGTGAGGGACGGGATGCCGTGGCACTACTCCTCGACAATCTCTTTGGATGGAGCCGAGAGGCGGGGTGTCACACCTTCGACTTTGAGGGATCAATGCAACCAGGCATCGCCTTCTTCTTTCGCAGCTTCGGAGCTGTGCCACATCCTTACCTGCGACTGCAGGCGGGGCGCCAGACGCTGGCCATGCGTCTGCAATTGCGTCGGTACTATCTACGGCATCTCTATTGATTTACTCTATATGCGACACTACGAGGCGACAGAATATATCCTCTCCTTCCTACTCGGAGATGCGACCCCGCTCGACGTATCGGGCAAGATCCGCATATCGCGTCACGCTCAGAAGCAACGCTCCCCAGACTACGTCGCTTACTGCCGTCCGGAGGAGGCGGAGCCGTATCATCGTGTGGTGATCGTCCCGTCGGGCTTCTTTGACTATGAGCAGTATGGCCGTGCCGAGTCGATGCCCACACTGCCACTCGCCGAGTGGCATGGGATGCCTCTGCTCTTTGGGGAGCCTCGCGAGGAAAGCTTAGAGACCCCTTATGGCACACGTCTTATTATCTACGCAGACCTCGTGGCGAGTAGCTACTTCCTACTGTCTCGCTACGAGGAGATGTACTATCGTAAGCGAAGGGATGAGCATGGTCGCTTCCCCGGGCGGGAGTCGCTGGCCTATCGTGCGGGCTTTCTGGAGCGTCCGCTGGTGGATGAGTATGCTGCGGAGCTACGACGACTGATGGACGAGATAGGTCTGGCGGTACAGCCGATGAAGCCAGGCTTTAGCTCGGTGGCTCTTACACACGATCTAGACCAACCCTACTACAGCTCGGGTGTGCGGGGCTTCCTGCGCCTCCTCCTCAAGGAGCGTCTCTCGCTGCGGGCCGCTTATCGCAATACTTTCTCGCGAGCTAGCGAGGATCTCTTCTTTAGCTATGGACGCTTCCTGGACTGGAATGTGGAGACACAGCGTAAGTGTGCTAGCCCTGTGCGAACGATCTTTTTCATCAAAACTCCTAGTCCGCATCCACTGGACAAGCCAAACTACACGCTACACAATCATAAGGTCGCTGCCATCATGCGGTTAGCACGAAGGCGCAAGGTAGAGTTTGGTCTCCATCTAAATCTCTACTGCTCGGAGCATCCCGAGGCGGTGGAGGCGACTAAGGTAGAGCTGGAGAAAGAGCTGGGCGAGCTCGTCACCTGCTCTCGTCATCACTACCTAGCGGTGCGTGAGCCTGAGGACTACAATGCGCTCCTCGGGGCTGGCATCTATCATGACTACTCCATGAGCTACGCCGATGTGGCGGGCTTTAGGCTGGGCACGTCGCGTCCTGTGCGCTTTATCAATCCTCAGAGCATGGCGGTCACGGACTTGATCCTGCACCCGCTCACGGTGATGGACTACACGCTACATGATGAGAAGTATATGCACCTCGACTACGCAGAGGCTGAGCGGGTGGCTCTGGCATTGGTCGAGCAGACGTACCGGTATCATGGCGAGGTGACGCTACTCTTTCACAATGAGAACCTGCTGCTAGACGATCCGCACATTTACCACACACGCCTCTACCGAGCCTTGCTGCGCCAGATCATCAAGCTCTCGCCAGCGCCTGACATCGTTGGACTATAGACCTCTCGCTCCTATGCTCCCTCACCGTATCCTGCTACTGACCGACCTGCTCCCCCCGCAGTTTGCACCTCGCATCACGGCACTCCTGCAGCGCCTTCCCCAGCAAGAGTGGCAGGTCGACGTGGTGAGCGAAGAGATCAGAGGGGATCACCAAGGCTCTCACGGCTCTGTGGAGCGCACGAGTAGTTTGCCTGCAAACCATCTAGAGCGTGTGCCACTAGCCCCGAAGAGGGGAAGGGCGCTCTATGCGCTCGCTGATGCGCTCTGGCAGGTGAAGAGCAGGAGCCTCGTACGGCACTTGTGTCAGCACTACGACTTGACACAATATGAGCTGATCGTGGGAATGAGCTATCGCACCTTCCCGCTACCAGCGGTCGCTCGCTTGGCACGGCAGACGGGGCTACCCGCCGTGATGGACTGCCGAGACATCGTCGAGGAGTACACGCCCGAGGGCTTTCTCCCAGCACCGCTACCACGCTGGCTACCTTTGCACCGAAAGCTCTACAGCTGGCTTCGAGCTCGCTTCATCAAAGCTCGGACAGAAGCGCTGCGCCAAGCCTCCACCATCGTGACCGTCTCCGAGTGGCACCGCAATCAGTTACAAGAGCTCCACCCAGAGCAGCGAGTCCTCTGCATACCGAATGGATATGACGAGGGGCTCTTCGTCGCACAGCCCGAGCAGTCCCCACAGTTACCGCTACGCATCGTCTATACGGGACGTCTCCTATCGCTAGAGATGCGGGACCCGACGCTACTCCTCAAGGCGCTACAAAAGGAGGCGCTAGACAAGTGGGTCCAGCGTGGAGCCGTCGAGGTGCATTGGTACTGTGACAACGCTTCGCAGCAGCTCCTCGAGCAACTCCTAGAAGCATCTCCCCCTGGTGTCCGAGCTGCGCAGCACTTTCACGCAATGGTGCCTTACGCTGAGGTGCCGAAGCTACTGGCTCAGGCCGATATGCTCCTCCTCTTAGGCCGTCGTGAGCAACCCGAGGGACCACACGGGATGGTGACGACCAAGCTCTTTGAGGCGATGGCGATGCGTCGGCCTATCCTGATGGTGGAGAGCGACGAAGGCGTTGTGGCGCAGATCCTCCGAGCACATGGCGGAGCGCTCGCTGCTACCGATGTAGCGCAGGTCGTAGCGTTTGTCGCTCGTCACTTGGAGCGCCTGGAGCGTGGCGAGGCGCTACCGAGAGAGACCTTTACCGATCACTATCAGCAGTACACACGTGAGGCGATGGCGGAGGCTTTCGTGCAGCTCTTCCGTACGCTCGTCTGAGTGCTCCCTTTTTCTCTAGAGCTACTAAACGAATCAAGCCCAGCAAACGAAGCGTCTGCTGGGCTTGATCTGTATAGGCGGACAGCCTATGTGATACTTATTAGTAGTTCTCGCGCATTGGCTCGAAGAACTCCTGTGGGTGATCGCAAGCTGGGCACTTAGCAGGGGCCTTCTTAGCCTTGACCACGAAGCCACAGTTGCGGCACTGCCAGTAGATCTCCTCGTCACGCTCGAAGTACTTGCCAGACTCGACACGCTCCAGGAGCTTGAGGTAGCGCATCTCGTGCTCATGCTCAGCCTTAGCTACGTTGCGGTAGACGGCTGCAATGGTCTTGAAGCCCTCCTCCTCAGCGATGTCGGCGAACTCAGGATACATCTCCTCAGCCTCGCAGTGCTCACCAGCAGCTGCAGCCTTGAGGTTCTCAGCGGTGGTGCCGATGACGCCAGCGGGGAAAGCAGCGGTGATCTCTAGCTCACCACCCTCGAGGAACTTGAAGAAGCGCTTAGCGTGCTCCTTCTCCTGATCAGCAGTCTCCTGGAAGACGGCCTCGATCTGACGATAGCCCTCCTTGCGAGCTATTCCTGCGAAGTATGAATAGCGATTTCTAGC
>CABQOJ010000093.1 GCA_902465775.1 uncultured Porphyromonas sp.
TACCCGACGACCTCTACACCTACGAGCGGGAGACCCTCCGAGGCACCACCCTGCGAGACAGAGAGCGTGACCCAGAGCACCCGAAGCATATCATCGCCACCGCCTTCAGTCACATCTTCGCGGGAGGTTACGCTGCTGGTTACTACGGATATAAGTGGAGCGAGATGCTCGCTACGGACGCTTTCGAGCGCTTTAGCGAGGAGGGTATCTTCTCTCCGACGGTCGCCTCCGACTTCCGGCATCAGATCTTGGAGCGGGGAGACGAGCTTGACCCGATGGAGCTCTACGTACAGTTTCGAGGGCGCAAACCTACGCTCGCTGCGATGCTCAAGCGCGACGGCATTACAGCTAACTAAAGGAGAAAAGCTATGCGCCTTCGCTGGATCTGGTTCGTACTCCTCTTAGGCTTGCTCAGCAGTTGGTCCGTCGTGGGGCAGTGGCAGGCGCATTTTGCCGATAGCGTGACGCTCTCGCCAGCTGTGTGGCAAGGGACGCTGGACAAGTTTCGCTGTGACCCCATCAGAGGGCTACAGCTCAACGACAGCAAGGCTAGTGGCACGACCAACTACGCCTACATCAAGGCGTACGTGACTACCAGCAAGCAGATGACCTGGCATGGCAAGGTGCGACTGGACTACACCCCGACGAAGAGCAACAATGTGAAGCTCCCGCTCTACTGCTACGAAGCTCTAGGTGACGGCACCTTCAACTATGTGGTGCTCAAGATGGAGGACAACCAATGCTTGCGTCTTGCTGAGTCTCGTCTTGCACTACAAAAGAGCGGTCAGGTGAAGACGCTCTCGTCCTACGAACTCTTGACCTACAACTACTTTGAGGAGATGCGCCAAGAGGGTGGGGTAGTTGACTTTGTCCTACAGTACGACCCGACGGCCGAGACGCGCTGGTCCCTGTGGGTCAGGCATCGAGACGGTGACCTCTATAAGCCTGTGGGAAGCGCTGGTAGCACGAAGCCTTTAGCTAGCCAATACAAACGATACTCGCTCTTCTTCGCTTGCGAGTATAGCAAGTCCCGGGCGCAGCACAGTTCGCTGGAGTTCCTAGACATTTACCCCTCACTGGTCTCGCCTGACGAGCTACTCGGCGAGCGCAACGTGGTGCCTGCGAAAGACTTCTACAAGTCGTTCGACCAGAGAGACTCGCACACGGTCGAGGTGCTTTGCGCCGAACCTGCCGACCTCTCTACGGCGACCATTGTCGTGGCGCCTTCGTGGGGCCAGCTCACCACCGCTGCCGAGGGCAAAAGCATCTATATAAGGAGTGAGGCGGCGATTCCTGAGGGTGAGTATGCGGTCTCTTTCCGAGGCGTACGCACTGCCAGTGGGCTCAAGGTGGAGAATGCGATTTACAGGATAGCCGTCGAGTATGACCAGCCAAAGCCTCCGAAAGACCCATTGGCACTCACCTTTAGCGAGTTTATGGCAAATCCGCTCTCGGGCGCCTCTGAGTATATCGAGCTGCACAACCCTACGGGTCAAACGCTTGATGCCAGTGGCTACTCGGTCGGTGTATGGCGACAGGGCAAAGTGTCCACTTGGTATCCGCTGAGTAGTCGCTCCTGCCCGATTCCAGCGGGCGGGTACCACGCCTTCACCACTTCGGTGGAGGGGATCACCGCTTTCTATGAGGCGCCGCGCGATAGCCTGACTCAGAGTGCGAGCTTGCCACAGCTTGCCAATAATGGTTTCACCATCGAGCTGCTCCGCCATGCCGACTCAACGGTCGTGGAGACCTTTCGCTATGATCCAGCCCTCTTGGGCAAGCTGCGCAGTCAGCGTGGCGTAGCCCTCGAGCGATACATCTCGCCCACGGGCGACAAGAGCCAAGAGTTCTGGGGCGCTGCCACCCAGTCGGCACACTACGCTACGCCTGGCCAGCGCAATAGCGTTCGTTCCTCGGGCGGTTCGCCTAGTGACACGACCCACGCCAGCGCTCTGCTGCCGCTCTACATTACCGAGATTATGGCTCGTCCTACGGTCGACGGCTCCGAGTACATCGAGCTCTACAACCCCAACGACACCACGGTCAATACTGGGCACCTCGGACTGGTCATCGCACGCTCTGGTCACCCCTCCAAGGTCTATCCGCTCCCGCCACACCCCGCGGGTGGCATCCCCCCACGGGGCTATCTGGCGCTCACACCGAGCACGCATCCGCTGGAGCGACTTTACTATGCTCAGCCCGACAGCCTGCTTCTCTTCCCCGAGATGCCTCAGCTCCCTGATAGCGAGTGTGCTATACGGCTCGTTCAGTTGGCAAACGATAGCATCGTCGAGGAGGTTTACTACGATATCAAGACCTTCCCCAAAGCTCTGCAAAAGGTCAAAGGCGTAGCTCAGGAACGCATCATCCCTGACAAGCAACCGCAAGACTTGAGCAACTGGACGGCTGCCGAGGCGTGGGCTAACTACGGGACGCCTGGTCGGCAAAACAGTGTCTACGGGCGCTCCTCCGCTTCTGGCGAAAGCCTCGACCTACCGAAGCAACGCACGCTCTTATCGCTACCACAGCTCGCCCGACTGGTGCTACAGGAGATCTCAGACGGTGAGACCACCTGCACAGCAACGCTATACGCCGTGGCGGGCTATCCACTCGCGCAGTATGACCACGCCAGTACGGATACCCTCTGCCGAGCCATCGTAGAGCGACAGAGCCTGACGGAGCTCTTGCCCGTGACCTACGCTACGCGCGCCATCCTCCTCGTGGAGCTACGCCATCCCGACCGCAAGCGCGCCTATCCCCTCGTCAGCATCATCGTCCATTGAGATTTACCGCTGTCGTATCGTGCTGTTTGTGTGGCGGATACGAGTTGCAAAAATAGTCTCCCTCTTGGAACTCTCCGATCCCTAGGGAGGGAATCTGAAATTCTTCGGACTTGAGATTTCATTCTTCCGAACTTTCATTTCATTCTTCCGAAGTTTGATTTGGTTCTTCCGAAGAAATTCTCGTTTTCCAGTGAGCTATTGGGCAATTCCTCCGTGGGAATGCGCTTGGCTGGCAAGGCTTCCCAGAAAAAAGCACCCCCACCTGCTGAGCGGTGAGGGTGCTGATGCGATATGTTGCGGGGGGGATTTCGCTAGATGCGGAGCCAGCTCCAGAGGTCGCGCAGGGAGGGTTTCTTGCCCGTGAAGAGGATGCCGACACGGTAGATACGTGCGGCTAGCCAGGCGATCCCAAAGGCGGTGAGATAGAGGAGCGCGATGCTGAGGATGAGCTCCCACAGGGCGACTCCATAGGGTAGTCGAACCATCATCACGAAGGGCGAGGAAAAGGGGATGATACTGCCCCAGAAGGCCATTGCGCCATCGGGATTGTCCATGCTACCCATAGCGATATAGAAGCCGAGCATCATGATGAGGACGAAGGGCATCATAAACTGGCTGGCATCTTCGTCGCTCGAGACACTCGACCCGATCGCTGCAAAGAGCGAAGCGTAGAGGAGGTAGCCCCCGATGAAGTAGACGAGGAGCATGATGATGAGCTGTACGAAGTTGATACTCTGCAGCACCTCTAGGCTGGACTGCATCTCGGTGACGGAGTCCATACTCATACCGCCAGCGAGCCCGCCCATCTGTGCGGGGTCTAGCTGCGAGAGTGACGAGAGGTCGTAGACGCCACCGACGGCTACCAGTGAGCCTACGACAAAGATAATCCCTCCGAAGATCAACCAGATAGCGACCTGTGTCAGTCCGACGAGGAAGACACCGACCATCTTTGAGATCATCATCTCTATGGGTCGAACGGTGCTGACGATGACCTCCATGATGCGGTTCTTCTTTTCCTCTAGCACACCGCTCATCACCTGTCCCGAATAGTTGGACATGAAGGCGAGGATGATACCCGAGAGGACCATCCCGATGACACCAGCTAGCGAGCCACTAGACTTAGCCTCCTCGCCCTTGGAGTCCCACTGATAGGTAGGCACGGAGATGGTGGTCTCCACATCGTCGATGATTTCGGGGAGCCCCTCTATATCATACTGAGCGATGCGCTGCTCTTTGAGCCGCTCGGTAAAAGCATCATTGATGTAGCGGACGATACCGTCGGGGAGCTTCTTGTAGGAGTAAAGGCTCCAGCCGTTGGGATTGTTCATCAGCGTGTCTTTTATGTAGAGGACTGCTGAGAGCCCCTCCTCCTCGAGCTTCGCCTTGTCGGTATAAGCCTCAAGCGGTTCGGAGCTTGGGATGAAAGTGTAGTACTCATTGTCAGCCAGCACGTCGCTATAGAGTCCCGTCTCGTCAATGACGGCAACACGCTCGTCACTGAGCGAACTCATACTGACGTAGATAACGATAAAGAAGATAGCCGCAATGAGGATCGGGACGAGGAGGGTGGTGACGATGAAGGACTTCTTCTTGACACGCACCATGTATTCTCGCTCGATAAGTATGGAGAGCTTGGAGGGTGATTTCTTGTTCATAAGAGTGGGGCTGGTTAAAGGGTGGTCGTAGCGGGCTGAGCTTGAGCCGTGGTGGTACGGATGAAGATGTCTTGCATGGAGGGTATCTCCTGCGCTACCTCTAGGAGGTGCAGGTCGGTGGGGACCAGCTCAGCGAGAGCGCGTACGTCACGCTGCTGCGGGTCTTTGAGGCGGACGCGCATATCGTGTCCCTCACGCTTGATCTCGAGTAGCTCGATCTGCTGCTCGGTCAGGGGCTCGACCCAGTTGGGACGATACCCCTCGCCTGATATGAGTAGCGAAGCGATACCCTCAAAGTGGCTTCGCTTGACCTCGGTCACGTTGCCACGGAGCACCACCTTGCTTTGGTTGATGAGTGCGATGTCGTCGCAGATCTCCTCGACGGACTGCATGTTGTGCGTGGAGAAGATGACGGCACAGCCGTTGTCTCGCAGCTCTAGGATCTCACGCTTGAGGAGCTCCGCATTGACTGGATCAAAACCGCTAAAGGGCTCGTCGAAGATGAGTAGCTTAGGACGGTGAATGACGGTGCAGATGAACTGAACCTTCTGCTGCATTCCCTTAGACAGCTCCTCGACCTTACGATGCCACCAGGGCATGATGTCAAATTTCTCAAACCAGTGCTTTAGCTCCTGCTGCGCCTCCTGTCGGGAGAGTCCGTGCAGACGAGCGAGGTAGATGGCTTGGTCACCGACCTTCATCTTCTTATAGAGCCCACGCTCCTCGGGGAGGTAGCCGATATGGCGTATGTCTTCGTAGGTCATCTCCTGGCCGTTGAGCAGTACGGTGCCGCTGTCGGCGAGGAGGATTTTGTTGATGATCTTGATGAGGGTACTCTTGCCGGCACCGTTGGGACCGAGGAGTCCGAAGACGCTGTTGGGCTGTACCTGTATGGAGACATCGTCGAGGGCGAGGTGGTTCTTGTATCGCTTGACGATATGCT
>CABQOJ010000094.1 GCA_902465775.1 uncultured Porphyromonas sp.
AAGATAGCGGTGATGATCAGGCCTAGAGCTACGTATATGACGATGATGGAGAGCCCGTAGATCATCGCATCTCGTATAGCTGCCTTGCGAGACTTGGTGCGCTTGAGGAAGAAGCTCACCGTCATCGGGATCATAGGCCATACGCAGGGAGTGATCAGAGCGATGAGTCCGCCGAGGAAGCCGTAGATGAAGATGTACAGAAGACTCGCATTGGACTGCTTTTGGTTACGATCGCCATAAGCTTTGAGCTGATCCACGACGGGCGCCCAGTAGCTTGACTCTGAGATGCTCCCTGAGGTAGCTCCAGCGGAGAGCGAGTCAGTCGCTGCGAGTGCTGTCGTCTCTGTACTATCGGCCTCAGCCTCTGCTTCTGCGTCTGTAGCAGTCGCCTCCTCTGTCGCCTGATCAGATGGAGCGGACGCTGCCAAGGCGAGCAGTGGCTTGGAGAGTTGCTTGGAGCTAAAGTTGAAGTCGTAGTCTACCTGCACGCAGTTGTCTTGGCAGGCTTGTCCCTTGAGGTAGCCTTCATAAGCAAAGGCCTTGGCATCGGTTATCTCAAGTCTCTGGGAGAAGGTGACGCTACCGTCAAACTCGCGAACCTCGACATTGAAGATATCGTCGATGTAGCTTTTGGGCTGTTTGTTTGCCTTGAAGCCTCCGAGAGCCTTAGCACCGACGAGCTTGTCCGTATGAAACGTAAGCGGGACGGGACCACCCTTGGGTAGGTTCTGATCATAGAGGTGCCATCCGCTATTGATGCTGGCGGTGATGGAGACTGTGACGATCTTCTTGCCGTCGTCGGTAATCTGTTGCGAAAACTTGACGGGGTTGACCATTCCACCCATTTGTGCGACGAGGGTGGAGCCAGTGGCAAAGAGAATGCTGAAGAGCAAGAATATATAGGTTATGCGTTGCTTCATGACCTTCGGAGTAGTAATGGTTTTATTGCTGTTTGCTAAAGTGCTTTTTGTCTTGATGCGACACGTTCTCCTCAATGACGAGAGCCTCCTTTTGGGCGGCGGTGAGACGTGTCTGGGCGATCTTGTCTAAGTTGACAAAGGGAGTGTCGATGGTAAACAGCATCTTCTGCTTCTTGATGGGATGGAAGATGATTAGCTCGGTGGCTCGTAGCGCTAGGTACTTGCTGAGGTCTGGGGCGATGGAGTCGCTGGCTCGGTGATCCCCTAGGAGCGGGTGCCCTATGCTGGCGAGCGTGGAGCGGATACTGTTATTGCGTGTGAGTAGTGAGAGACTGAGTCTCGTGATGTAAGGGCCGGTGGAGAGTACTTCGTAGCTAGCTTTAAAGGTGGCTGGCTTCTTGTCTCTACCAGATGAAGCGGAGGCGCGACGCTTGTCCGAGCCTCTCTTTTTATCTTTCGTAGGGCGGGTCGTTAGCTCGCCACTGCTGGTGTCGAGAGCGCCTAGGACGACCGCCTCGAAGCTATTGGCGAGGACGAAGCTACGCCATTCGGCTAGCAGGTCTTGCTGTAGCTGTCGATCGCGCGCTACGATGATGATTCCTTCGGTGTCCCGATCGAGACGGTTCAGAAGGAAGATCTTTTCGTTGGGATCAACCTTCTTAAGATGATGTGTCACTACCTGAAAGAGGCTACTCTTGCTGGCGCCTCCAACGGAGATGGTGGGTATGCCTGGGCGCTTGTGCAGGACGATGAACTGCTCGTCACGATAGAGTTCCTCGATGAGCGGATGCTGTAGCTCCTCGGCGGTACCTATATTGTAGATCTCTATGGAGTCTCCGATGGCAACGGGTGCGTCAAACTGTGTGGTCGTCACCCCGGCCAGCAAGACGCAACGATTGCGCAGGAACTGCTTGACCGTCGTGCGGCTTAACTGTGGAAGTAGTTGGAAGAGCAGCTCGAGGAGAGCGCCCGGCTCAGTCGCTGTGAAGCTGTAGACGCGCTCACGCTGGGGAGCTTTGCGGATATTCTTGGTGGGTTTGGGAGGCATGGTGAGTGATTAGTCTGCTTGGTTATCCTTGGGCGCCTGAGGCTTGTGGTATAGGAGCACTGTATTGGAGTAGAGTAGTAGGACTGACGCGATCATGAGCACGAGTCGCCAGTATGACTGCTCTACGATAAAGAGGTAGGAGCCCGAAACAAAAAGTATCCCCGCTAGGAGAGCCATGCCTCGTAGTCGCTTCGTGCGTAGGTCTACGCCACGCTTGTCGACGAGCGCCTGACTGATGGTGTAGAGTAGCGCTCCCGTCATGAGTAGATAGCCAAAAAGCACGCTCGGATAGAAGAGGTGCAGGAGCAGGCTCCCGAACATAAGTGTGAGCCCAAGCTTATAGCAGATATTGATCGCCCGTTGACGAGAGGTGGATGGCTGAGACATAGGGTGCTATTAGAAAAACTGTGTGTCAAGATGGATAAGCTAGCTCATTTGCTCTCACTATCCTCCGATTCGGGTCTGTCCTTGATGAGAAAGACGACTTCGTCGGGGCGTTGCATACGGTACTCCTCACGAGCGATACGCTCTAGCGAAGCTTTGTCCTGCTTATAGCTGTCTATCTTCAGACTGTCGCTCTGATAAGCCTCCTCAAGTCGCTTGCACTCATCGGTGAGCGATTGAATGCGATGCGAGTAGCGGAGCTGCTTGCCGAGGTTGGAGTCACTGATGACGAAGGTGTAGAGCCCCATGCCCAAGACGATCAAGCCACAGAGGATAGCTTGCGCACGCTTGGGGTGCTCTGCACTAAAGCTTTTGACCTGACCGGTGATACGCTCTACGAACCGACGGATAGAGGACATAGTATGATAAGGTGTAGGTTAGCGTATCTCAATGGATGAGGCGCGGTCGCTCTGCGAGTCGAGGACCTTGGGCGAACCGTAGATGGTGAGCTCAGAGGCGCCTGCGAGCTTGTAGCGTAGGTTGCCACTGTTGCGAATCTCGGCCGAAGAGGCTCCTGCGAGGGATATGTCTAGGTCTGATACGGTCAGCTCTTCGCCATCGATCTCAGAGGCACCCGCTAGCGTAGCTTGCAGAGTGGTGACGGATCCCTTTATCTCAGCCTCCGAGCTACCTGCGAGTTGCATTGTCATCTGGCTTAGCTGATTGGCTAGGAGGTCAAGATCTGAGGCTCCCGAGAGGTCGATCATAGCTCGTGTGGCCTGTACGGTGCCTGATACTTCGCCCGCACCTGTCGCCTCAATGCTCACCTCGTCTGCTACGACGGAGAGATCCTCAATATTAGAGGAGCCCGATAGGTGAGCTGTGAACTGTGGCGCCTCAAAGCGTCCCAAGAAGCAAGCCTCAGCAGCACCCGCTAGATCTAACTGCGTAATGTATGGCATCGTAATGTGTACGGTGATCTCGTCGGTGTCAAGGCGTCGCTTGCCTTTGCTGGCCAAGCTGACATAGAGTGTCTCGCCTTCCTGCTCTATCTTGAGATCGTCCATATATTTCTCAGGGGCAGAGACCGATACGGAGTATTCTGCGCCTTGAGTGATCTCAAGCTCGATGCCATGATTCGCATTGATCGCCGTAAAGTCCTTAAAGTTGATCTCTTGTTGCGCCACTGTAGTGGAGCCTTTCTTGTAAGTGCAACTAGATATGCCACACCCCAAGAGGATGGCGAGCACTAGTAGTGAGCTGGTTAGGATAGATTTATAAGTCATAGTATGATTCGACAGTAGGATTGATATGAGATACTTCAATTAGTTGTATCTTTGTCTAGTACTTCATGTCAGTTGACAAAGGTAACAAATACTCTCATAAGACACCCCATTTGCAACTATGAAATGTTTCTCTAAGCTCTTCATCATATCGCTGATTCCCCTTCTGTTGCTATCGGCTAAGGCTCTGAGGGGAAGTGACTTATCTCCGATTTATAACGATGTCGGAGAGCCTCTCGTGCAAGCTCCAGACACGCTTGCTGAGGAGGATCTCGTCGGCATCCTGCTACCCGAGATACATGTCTCGGGTACTCCGCACAAGCCTCTCTCGAAGACTGAGCGCTATGCCTACTGGCGACGCGTACGAGACGTCAAGAAGGTCCTACCCATCGCGGAGGAGCTCAGCCGAACGATTACCGAGACGTACGAATATGCCGAGACGCTACCCACCAAGCGTGAGCGCCGGGAGCATCTCGCTCGTGTCAAGAAGGAGCTGATCCGGGATTACACTCCACGAATGAAAGATCTGACGCTAGGACAGGGACTGCTCCTCATCAAGCTGGTCAATAGACAGACGGGCTCTACGGGTTATGAGATCGTTAAGTCCATCTACGGAGGACTTACCGCGACATGGTACAACCTCTTTGCGAAATTCTATGGAGGCGACCTAGACGTTAAGTTTGACCCTGAGCATGTTGAGGACGATGCGGTCACCGAGCGCATCATCTACCTGTGGAGATACGGCTTGCTCTAGTACGCTCTCACTCCGGGTTGACGCTCTATAACCACTCTCTCCCGAGGAAATCCCAAATAGCTTCGTGGAAAACAGAAATCCTTCACCGAGGCGAGAAATGAAACTTCGGAAGAATGAAATGAAACTTCGGAAGAAAGAAATCAAAGTTCCGAAGAGTTTTTCCGTTCCTCACTGGAGAGTCAAAGACTTCCATGGAGGAATTTCCGACTTCCTCCGTAGGAACTAATTCATTTTTATGATGCGTCAGCCCTGCTCTCCCCCCTTTTACAAACTCTTAAGCAGTCGTAGCACTCGGTCTCGCTGATAAGTGACCGGCTGATGCCCATCGATCCAGTGTATCGGTAGGCCACGACGACTCATGCCTCGGAACCAAGTCATCTGCCGCTTAGCAAACTGATGAATGGCCGTCGCTAGTTGCTCCTCCATCTCGGAGTAGCTAAGCTGCCCTTGCAAATAGAAGGTGATGAAGCGGTACTCCAGACCATACGCAATGAGCGCCTCTGCGGGAACCTGCTGGTCAAGCAGTCGCTCCACCTCTGCGACCATACCCTCCTCCAGTCTGCTCCGCAGTCGCTGGTCTATGCGTCGTATGATTTCTTGGCGGGATAAGCGTAGCCCGATGATGAGCGGAGGCTTTTGTCGCTTCGCCTCACGAAGTGCCTGCTGATAAGCCTGGTAAGCCTCGGGATGCTGAGCGTAGTGCCTCGCTATTTCAATGGCTCGGATACACTTGCGTGCCGAGCTTGGGTCTACGCGATCTATGCGTGGATAGCGACTGAGGATGGCTCTCAGGTCGTCTAGGCTGAGTAGCTCTAGCTCCTCTCTCAGAGTGGCATCGGGTGGTACTTGGTGCATGGGTCTCGTCTGCAGAACTTGCTCGACATAGAGCCCTGACCCGCCGACGAAGATCGGCTTGAGTTGCTGTGCGACCACCTCGTGGTACGCCTCGTCAAAGAGCCGTACATACTCAAAGAGATTGAACGGTT
>CABQOJ010000095.1 GCA_902465775.1 uncultured Porphyromonas sp.
CGGATACGCTCAGCGAGTGTACCCTGAGGGCTAAACTCGACCTCTAGCTCACCATTGTTCATCTGCTCAGCAGTCATCGGGTTTGTACCGATGTGAGAGACGATCAGGTGCTTGACCTGCTTATTGGCAATGAGACGACCACAGCCACGGTCTGGATAAGAGGTGTCGTTGACGATCATCGTGAGATCCTTGACCCCACTCTCGACCAGCACGTCGACAATACGCTCAGGAGTCCCATTAGCGAGAAATCCCCCGATCATGATAGACATACCATCGTGCAGCTTAGCTTTGAGCCCTGCCTTATCGATTGATTTTTTCATAGATCTGTGTGTTTATATATTTTGAACTTACTATCGTTGGTTGTTTTTGGTCGCTCGAGACATCTGCTCTTGGCACCGCTACGAGATGACTACTGAAGCGTCAAGCCTCTAGGCACAGGCATTGCGTCAGAACCGCTCGATGTAAGAAGAAACCAAGCAATTCGCCGCATAGCATACCCTTCGTGATACCGTAAGTATCAGCCTTTATGTAGCCTTCATCGTACAACTCTTCAAAGGTACGAAGATTTTGCGAATAAACCGTATCACCCCCTACCTCCTACGGAGGAAATCGAAAATAAGTCCGTAGAGAAAAAACTTTCTCCACGAAGGAGCGAGATAAAAGTTCGGAAGAATGAAATGAAACTTCGGAAGAATGATTTCGAAGTTCGGAAGAGTTTTTTCGTTGCTCCGTGGGGAATTTTTGTTTTCTACGGAGGCATTTGCGATTTCCTCGGGGGTGGAAGATTTGAGGTTAGAGGAGACGAGTAACTGATGTAGGGACGCACGATCTGTGCGTCCGTTGTGTCAAAGGTTACGGTAGCCGTTGTATCAAATGCCCCAGCGTCGTAGTTTTAATAGGGACGGACGCACAGATCGTGCGTCCCTACAGGGCGACGTCTCACTCTAATCTCTAACCTCTAATTTCTAACTTCTAGCCTCTAACCTCTAATTTCGTACCTTTGCGGTTAAGAATACGTTGCTCATCCCTTATACTTCACCACAAGATGTCTTTATCACAAGAGCCCGCAGAAGTCCATACACCTAAGGTGTCGGTCATCATCCCCGTCTACAACGTCGAGCAGTACCTTCGTCGCTGTCTAGACAGCATACTGGGGCAGACGATGCCTGACTGGGAGGCGATCTGCGTAGATGACGGTAGCCCTGACGGCTCCGCTAGCATCCTCGCTGAGTATGCCGAGCGAGATAGTCGCTTCCGTATCCTAACGAAGGAAAACGGCGGACTCTCCTCTGCACGCAATGCGGGTACGCAACTGGCACGTGGCCTGTATGTCAACTATGTGGACTCGGACGACTTCATCCACCCGCAGACCTTCGAGCTGGCGCTGGCGCTGGCTGAGCGTGACGAATCAGACATCGTCTCGTGGGTGCCAGACATGATCTACAAGCGTCGGCTACTTCTACGCGCTAAGCTGGGACGGTCTTACGATGACGTGATACCCTGGAGCATGTCGCAGCGCTACGACCTGAGCAAGGTGCACGCCGTCTGCACGACCGAAGTAGTCAGACATGCGACCAATCATCGCTGGTTTGACGGAGTATCGGATCCGATCCGCTACTTCTACGCTTGGCGTCATCTGGTGCGTCGGGAGCTAGCGGTAGAGACACCTTTTGTCGAGGGACTGAAGTTTGAAGATTTCCCCTGGTGGAGCGACTTAATGCTACATTCGCCTCGTGTCACCATCACACAGTTACCGCTCTACTATTACTACTATAATAAAGAGTCGATCACGAGCGCCTCGACCGAGTGCCACAAGATCACCCACTGGATAGAGGGTATACGTCACACCTTCCCGCAGTATGTCGCGTCGGCATCGGTGATACAGTGGCACTGCTGGAAGAATCAATGTCTCTGGGCGGTCCTCTGCAACCGCATCTCCAAGCAGCTTTACAAGGTGCAGGACGAGACAAGCCGTGAGACCCTTGTACCGCTACTGCGAGAGCTGTGGGATATGGGTGTCTTTGCAACTCCCTACAACAAGCGCACAAGGTATCACCAAGGTCGTATCAAAGAGTACATCGGTCTGTGATCCCCTATATCATATTACTGAGCCTACTGCTCCTCTTCACGGGTCTGTACTATAGAGACCAGCGCTTTGAGGGGCTATACCAGCTCTTTACCTTTATCCTACTGGTCGGCTTCGCAGGTCTGCGGGTCGGACTAGGAAAGGACTACGAGGTGTATGAGAATGGGTACAAGTGGATAACGTCCGAATCCTTTCAAGCGTTTGAGCCGTTGTGGCAGAACGTGATCCTGGGCATGCATGCTCTGGGGATGAGCTTTCGCTCCTTTATGGTACTCACCTCGGCGATCACCATCGCTCTATTCTTTAAAGGCATACGACGGCTCTCTATCTCCTACCCCTTGGGGGTGCTCTTCTTTGTGCTCTTTAATACGGGTTACCTGGAGACGCTCAATGGGGTGCGACAATGCCTTGCTTTGATGATTACCTTTGCGGCCTTTCATCTCTATGTGGAGCGACGCTACTGGCGATTCTTCCTATGGGTCGTCTTCTCCTGTCTGGTACACAGCTCCTCGGTGATATGGTTTATCCTCTTACCGCTGATGTCTATACGGTGGGACTGGCGAGTCCTGACGGCGCTACTCGTGGTGACGCTCGCGGTGGGCAATCCGCTCTTCAAGGTGGTGGGGCATGTGCTGGAGCCAATGCTGCCTGATCGCTACGCCTTCTACATATCCTCTGATGGGTGGGATACGCACCAGGGATGGGTCAATGTGTTGGCACAAAACGGTATGACGATCCTCTGCCTCATTGGGTCGCTCTACCTAAATAAGGAGCGTGATCGGGTGACTCATCTAGCTATCCTACTCATCGCCTTCAGTAGTATGATCTACAACTGTACTCTATCCTCCAGTGTGGCAATGCGCTTTATGTACAACCCTGGTATCATGGTCTGTGTGGCACTGCCGAACCTGCTACTATTGGCAAAAGATAGATGGTATCAGCTGACTATCGCTGGGGTGATGATCCTCTACTTTATTTTTACTGTCAACAATGTGATGGATCCCAGTAGCTCGCTCCACACCTACCGATGGATCTATGACGACTACATCTATACTCCTACGCTATGGTAAGCAATGAGCCTACACCGCCTAGAGCGATCGCCTTTGTAGTGAATCAGATCCGCCCGCAAGGTCCCCTCTTTGTGGTGCGGGACATTATCGCTGGACTACCCGAGGGCTACTACAAGCCATACATCATACAGCTCTGTACACTAGAACCTCAGGGCGAGGCGATGGCTGACGAACTGCAAGCGATGGGGTGCGAGATCATCGAGCTAGGCTTCACGCGTGGACAGCTGGAGCTCTTCCCCCGATCGGCTGCTAGGCTCCTCGATGAGTGCCTGCAACACTATGGCATCACACTGGTGCACAGCCACACCTACCAGCCTGACATCGTCACCAGCTATCTGGCGCATCGCTACATCCTCTTGTCGACACAGCACAACATCGCCAAGCTAGACTTCACCTACGGCAAGGGGCGTCTGCTCGGTGGCTATATGTGCCGTCGCTTGATGCGCGCCCTGTCTCGTCACCGCGAGGTGGTCTGCGTCTCGCACGTCTGCCGGGACTACTACCGCAAGCGCCTGCCTACGAAGGTTAGCGTCTATGTCGCACCCAATGGCATTGACAACGAACTCTTCACTCCTCCCGCTAGCCCCTCCGAACGGGCACAACTGCGTCGCCAACTAAACCTTCCCGAGCAGGGATACGTCATCACATACTGCGGGTCGCTTACCAAACTTAAAAACCCCGAGCTCATCCTACGCTCCTTGCGTCGACTGAAGAGACGACGCCAGCTACCGAGCGATCTACGTCTTCTCTTCCTAGGCAAGGGCCCTCTAGAGAGGAGCTGCAAGCATCTAGCGAAGCCCTTGGGAGAGCAGGTTCAGTTTGTCGGCTTTACCGATCGTGTAGCTGATTACTTAAGTGCTTCAGATGCACTGATTACCGCTAGTCACTCCGAGGGGTTTGGGCTAAATGTTATAGAGGGCATAGCATCGGGATGTGTGGTCATTCACTCGAATTTGCCTATCTTTGGCGAGATATTGGAGCGTGTTCCGCAGATGAGTGCTCTACGTTTTAACATAGGGAGTGTATCTCAGTGTGCTGATTGTATACTAAAAGCACCCTCTGTGACGTTTGATAGACAAGAAGCTCTGGAGATGGGAGATCTGTATGGTCGTCAACGCATGGCGCTACAGTACCATCGCATCTATCAGCAGCTACTGAGGAAATATCTTGGATAACGCATAAATAGATAGACAATATATAGGTGCTAACGACTGGCTCTATAGTACTCTACAAGAGTAATGCGTCCTTTGTGGAGCAGATTATTGAGGACTTCTTTCGAAGGCCCTCACAGCCACGGGTGGAGACGGACAAGCGTCTCTACCTCATCGACAATTCGCCCACAGATGAGCTACGCTTCCTCGCAGACCTGCCCGTTGGCAAGGGACGGATCTACTACGAGCATCAACCGAGCAACATAGGCTTTGGCAAGGCGCACAACATAGCTATACGCCTAGCCCACAGCGAGGGCGCGCGATACCATGTAATCATCAATCCTGACGTGCGCTTTGACGAGACGGTGCTAGATACGCTCACTGCCTATATGGAGGAGCACGAGGAGGTGGGGCTCGTATCGCCTTTTGTCTACTACCCTGACGGTCGTCCGCAGCAACTCTGCAAGCTCCTCCCCAGACCGTGTGACGTACTCTTGCGTCGCTTCTCTTTCAGCCAACGAATACGTGACAAGGTCAATAAGCGGTACGAGATGCACTGGCTAGACTATAGCAAGCCTGTGGAGGTACCCTACTTGTCGGGTTGCTTCATGTTCACAAGGATGGAGGTGCTGGAGCGTGTGGGAGGCTTTGATGAACGCTTCTTCATGTATGTCGAGGACACCGACCTCTCTAGGCGCATCGGGCAAGTCTCCAAGACGATCTGTCACCCAGAGGCTAAGATCACGCATGTCCACAGCCGAGGCTCGTATCACGATGCTAAGCTCCTATGGCACCATATCTCCTCGATGGTCAAGTACTTCAACAAGTGGGGCTGGTGGTGTGATGCGGAGCGCAAAGAGGTCAACGCGCGCTATATACCTAAGGAAGCGAAGCTATGAGTGTAGAACTACCCCTCTCTGTCATCATACCTGTATATAATGGCGCGAAGACCATCGCACGTTGCTTAGACTCTCTCGTCGCTATCCCCGATGCTGCGACAGCTATCGAGATCGTCGTGATCAATGACGGAAGCCAAGATGAGACAATAGAGGTAGTG
>CABQOJ010000096.1 GCA_902465775.1 uncultured Porphyromonas sp.
GTGTGAAAGCTTCGCTTTATGTCGCATATTGGATTCTGTTTCTAATGGGATAGAGGGAATATAGTAGTCAGGAGAGCTCCTCCTCTTCGGGTGTTAGGGCGAGTAGCTCGTCCAGCTGGTCGAGGCTAAAGCAACTCGCCTGAGAGATCTCGCCAGAGCGTGTCCGCACCAGCTGAGTGAGGTAAGCTCCCGAGTCGAGAGCCATGCCGAGGTCGCGTGCCAGCGAACGAATGTAGGTGCCTCTGCTACAGACGATGCGTAGCTGTAGGGTGGGGGGCGTGAAGCTAACTAGCTCCAGCTCGTGGATAGTGACGTGCTTGTGTGCTAGCTCTACTTCCTGTCCCTGACGGGCTAGGTCGTAGGCGCGTATCCCGCCCACCTTGACCGCTGAGAAAGTGGGAGGTCTCTGGTCTATCTCTCCCGTGAACTGGCGCAAGGCGCTCCGCACCATCTCCTCCGTGATATGTTCGTAGGGATAGGTCGCATCAATCTCGTGTTCGCTGTCGAAGGATGGCGTGGTGGCTCCGAGCTGGAGCGTGGCGCAGTACTCTTTGTCATGATCCATCAGCTGCTCGATGAGCTTCGTGGCACGACCCGTGCAGAGTACCAGCACGCCCGTCGCCTGCGGATCCAGCGTTCCGGCGTGGCCTACCTTGATGCGCTTGATGCCAGTCACCTGACGCACCATGATGCGCACCTTATTGACCACGTCAAAGGAGGTCCACCCCAACGGCTTGTCCAGTGGTATGATCGCTCCCGTACGTAACATGAGGGGGCGATGAGACTGTAGGTCGGCAGGAGTGTATAGCTTGGAGGAGACTTCCTGATTCATCTTATTAGTGCATCGCTAGAGGCACCCCACAGAGCAGTAGGATGAGTACCAGTAGACCGACCACGATACGGTAGTAGCCGAAGAGCTTGAAGCCGTAGCGGGTCACATAGTTGATAAAGAACTTGATCGCTAGCAGAGCCACTACGAAAGCCACCACATTGCCCACGAGGAGTGCCATCCAGTTTTCCTGAAGTATCTGACTAGAGACAGGATCGGAGAGGAGTTTGTATCCCTTGAGCAGAGTGGCTCCGAGCATCGTTGGGACTGCTAGAAAGAAAGAGAACTCGGTCGCTGCACGTCTCGTGAGTCGCTGCTGCAGTCCCCCCACGATTGTCGCCATGGAGCGTGACACGCCTGGGATCATAGCGATGGTCTGAAAGCAACCTATGACGAAAGCGTTGCGGTACGATGGGTGCTCTGCCTTCTGACTCTGAGCTGGCCAGATGCGATCGATGAAGAGCATAAAGATGCCGCCCAAGAGGAGCATCGTGGCGACCACGTAGACATTGTCTAGGAGCTGGTCTATCTGCTTCTCCAGTAGTAGCCCGATGACCGCTGCGGGGATTAGTCCCACGAGGAGCTTGATGTAAAAGGTGAAGCGTCCGACCCATTGCCACCCCTGCGGTAGCTGACGTGCGCCCTCTTCCGCTCTAAAGGTGAAGAAGCGCTTGTAATACAGCACCACGACCGAGAGGATCGCCCCAAACTGGATCATCACCGTAAAGGCGCTTAGGAAAGGCGTACTCTTCATACCAAGCGCACCTTCCGTGAGAATCATGTGCCCCGTAGAGCTGATGGGGAGAAACTCCGTCAAGCCCTCTACGATGGCTAGAATGATGGATTCAAGTATCGTCATCTTAAGCGTTGCGGCACAAGAGGTTTACTTGCTTTGTGGCTTAGTGTCGCTATCCTTGCCGTTGCTTTTGTTGGGATCCTTGGGCTTAGCCATGATCGCATAGATGATTAGGAGGAAGCCGACCAACGTGACGATAGGCGCCACCACGATACGACGCGTGCTAAAGATCTCAGCTGTAAACTCTGTGCTGTCTGCGCTACCTCCGCCTGACATCAAGAGGAGCCCCAGTATGATAATCCCCACGGAGACCGCTAGGAGGATATAGTTCTTCTTGCCAAATACCATAATTGATAAGTTGTAATGGATAAGATAGTGACTAAGCCATGACGATGCGTCCGCCATCCATACGAATGTATCGGCTCGTCGAGATAGAAGCGGTGATCCACGAGAGCAGGATGCCGAGGCAAATGATTCCTCCGAGGATGATCGCCACCTCGCTGTAGCTGAGGTAGCTCTGGAGGAGTAGCGGGTTGCGCTGTATCATATAGAAAAGCGTGCCTGCGATCATACAAGTCGCCAACAAACCGCCCCACAGCCCGTTGAAGATACTGTAAGTGGTAAAGGGCTTACGGATCAAGCTTGGCTTAGCTCCCAGCAGGGTCATAGAGCGGATCAGGAAGCGCCGGCTGTAGATCATAATGTGGGTCATACTATTGACCTGTATGATAGCGATGATCAGCAGGATCAGCGAGACGATCAGTAGGATCGTCGAGAGATGCTGCATATTCTCATCGATCATCTGGAGCATATCTCCACGGTAGCTCATCATCTGCACATTGCCCCACGATGCGAAGTCGCTCTCTATCTGCGCCATGCTATCGGCCACGGCGTACTGTGACTTGAGATGCACCTCTAGCGAGGGTTGTAAGGGGTTAAAGCCAAGGACCGCCACGGGGTCTTCGCCGATCTCCTCCTCTAGTTGTCGTGCCGCCTCAGCAGGCGTTATGTAGGTCACATCCTTGATGTAGGGTGCTTGTTGCACTTGATGCATCAGTGCGATGCTATCCTGAGCAGTCGTCTCTGGGTCTAGCAGGACGGTGAAGGTCATCTCCTCACGCACTGACTGCTCTAGGTGATACTTGCCCACCTCGAGGAGAGCTATAGATCCCAGCAGGAAGAGAGGCAAGGCGATACATACGATCGCAATAATCCTAGACGAGGGGAGTAGCGATCGGCGCCGTGGGCGAGGGGTGTGATGCGACATAGGCAAGCGTAAATCTTAGCTGTAAAACGTACGAGCTGTGGTATATACAGATAAAACAGGTCAATTAGCGATGCGTCCCCTCCCTAGTCTATATTCAGAGACTATACAAAGGGCATCATACATCATTTATGCAAAGGTACATAAATATCCGAAGCGAAGCTACAGGTCCGTAAATTCCTCTCCACTAAAGCCGTCTGAGCAGAACGTATTCCCGCCAACACTTATAATAGTAACGATAAAGTTGTATCTTTGCATACTATATGATAGGTTGAGTGATATGGCGAAGAACACAATGGGTACAAAGCTACCCCGCAAACTAGAGCTAAAGATGCAGGAGGTAGGCGAACAGATCAAGCTGGCTCGCCTGAGGCGTAACCTCTCCATCGCGCAGGTCGCTGAGCGAGCTACCTGCTCGACACTGACCGTCTCACGCATAGAGAGAGGGACGCCCTCCGTTTCTATTGGCATTTACCTGCGGGTGCTCTACGCCTTGCAGCTCGAAGATGACATCCTCTACATCGCTCGAGAGGATGAGCTAGGGCGCCGCCTCCAGGATTTGTCGCTCGTCGCTCGTCGTCGAGCCTCTAAGAAAGAATAATCTATGCAGAAGCTACTGGTATACGCTGACTTTGACTGGCTGAAGGAGCCTGCGCTGATGGGAGAGCTGAGCTACGAATCTCTGCGTGGGGAGGATAGTTATGGCTTCAGCTTTGATGAAGAGTGGCTACGTAAGGCAGGCGAACTCCTCCTGAGTGCAGATCTTAATAACTACCCAGGAGTCCAATATACGGCGGCAGGCTGTGATATCTTCGGGTGCTTCTCTGATGCTTTGCCCGATAGGTGGGGGCGAACATTGCTCAATCGTCGAGAGCAACTCTTAGCCCAAGAGGAAGGACGTCCTCTGCGCCGACTCTCTTCATTTGACTACCTATTAGGAATTGATGATTACTCTCGGATGGGAGGCTTTCGATTCAAAGAGCGTGCAGATGCCGACTTTATCAATAGTACACCAACGCTAAGGGTTCCCCCCTTGGCAAACATTCGAGATCTGGAGTTTGCAGCCATACAAATAGAGCAAAGCGAGCAGCAGAACGAACTACCTGACAAAAAATGGATCGCACAGCTGATTCAGCCAGGCACATCCCTGGGAGGAGCACGCCCCAAAGCCAGTGTGATAGACACGGATGGCTCTTTGTGTGTCGCAAAGTTTCCCTCCCGCCAAGATGACTATGACGCAGAGCTGTGGGAACATCTGTGCCATTTGCTGGCGAAGAGGGCTGGTATCTCGGTGGCTGAGACGAGGGTGCTACAGACCTCTGATCGTCGTCATACGCTTATCTCTCGACGTTTTGACAGGACGAAGAGCGGGAAGCGTATCCACTTTGCATCCGCCATGACACTCCTCGGACTGCATGATGGCGACAATGCCACAAATGGCCACGGCTACTTGGATATCGTAGACTTTATCATTCGTTACGGTGCCGATGTTGACAACAATCTGCGAGAGTTGTACCGTCGTGTCGCTTTCAATATCTGTATCGGTAATAGCGATGATCACTTCCGAAATCACGGTTTCTTACTTACCCCAAAAGGCTGGACGCTATCTCCCGCTTATGATCTAAACCCGACACTCAGCAGGCACCAAAGCTTGCTGATCACGGCTACGTCTAACGAGGCAGACCTCTCGCTCTTAGGTGATGCCTCAGAGGAGTACATGCTCAGTAGGCCGGTCGCCGACAGCATCATATCGGAGGTGTGTGAAGCTCTGAAATGTTGGCATGCTTTGGCCTCTCAGCTGGGAGTCCCCAAGAGAGAAATAGCGAGCTTCGCTGATCGCTGGGCTCCCGTCATTCATAGCTAGCACTGCAAGTTAAGTAGCTTGCTAGACGTTATCTGAGCGCTCCTACATCTCGCAGCACGTGACTGGGGTAGACGCTCGGCGAACTGTCTGGTCAAGTGTGTCTCTACGTCGTGATGCGGGTGTCGTTTGTCGGGACGCTTTGGGCACCCCACGGAGGAAGTGCAAAATGCCTCGGTAGAGATTGTCTATTCTCCACGGAGGAATGGAAAAATTCTTCGGAACTTTGATCCCCTTCTTCCGAAGTGTCGTTTCATTCTTCCGAAGTTTTGTTTGCCATCTCGGTGGAGAATGTTTGTTTCCTCGGGAGCTATTGTAGATTTCCTCCGTGGGCGCTTTTGACAGCTCGGAGGAGTTAATGCTGTAAGTGGCAGGAGTGAAGAGCTTTGCGGAGCTTTTGTGTGGAAAGCGTGGAGCCGTGTATTTCTATTTTGTACCTTTGCGACTAGATTATCTCAATCATTCTAGTACAGATATGAAGAAACTCTTACTTATATCCAACTCTGCATCTCAGGGCCAGCCTTATCTAGGCTATGCTGCTGAGGAGATTGGTCGCTTCCTAGGTCCAGTGGCTCAGGATGTACTCTTCGTCCCTTATGCTG
>CABQOJ010000097.1 GCA_902465775.1 uncultured Porphyromonas sp.
CCAATATTGTGAGGGCTGTGATAGAGCTTTTGCAGAGCTCCTCCGTCGGTACGAAGCCGACATACATAACTATATTTTCCTGACTATCGCTGATAGCGATGCTGCTGACGATCTCTTCCAGGAGGTCTTCATCAAGGTGATGCGTACCCTCAAGGAGGGTAAGTATCGTGCCAAGGGTAAGTTTAAAGCTTGGCTCCTACGCCTGACGCACAACATGATGATGGATCACTTCCGCAGTGAGAAGCGATCACTCTACGTAACCAACTACGATGCCAATCAGCAGATCCTCGATCTGACACCGGCGAGCGACCTGCCCGAAGACTTCTTTGACGATCAAGAGGCTATGTACCACCAGATATCGCTCTGCGTCGAGGACCTACCCGAGGCGCAGAAAGAGGTGCTCAAGATGAGGATTTACGAAGATATCCCCTTCAAGGAGATCGCCGAGCGCACCGAGGTAAGCATCAGCACAGCCCTGGGACGTATGCGCTACGCGCTGATCAATCTGCGCAAGATGGTACGTGAGCGCAATATTGCGCCCGTCTAAGCGTTTAGTCTGTGTACGGGGGATCTAGCAAGCTGTAACCCATCTAGACTGACAGCGTCGCCCTCCCCCATCACATGACTAGACGACTATGGATATACGACTACCTTATCTCACACCCACAAGTCTCTCCGAGGCTCTAGAGGCAGCCTCTCGAGCTAGACAATCTACACATCACCAAGAGATGATACAGCATCTCCTCGATCTAGCGCAGAGCGGGGTGTAGCAACTTCTATCTTGAAGAGATGCTATAAGCCCACTTCCAAGCCTTCCAGCCAGCAATCACTGCGAGACAGATGCCCTGGCACTCGGGTCGAGAGACACACAAAGCGAGCCGCCTAGTACTCAGAGACTAGACGGCTCGCTTCTCTTATGGCGTCTTAGAGCTTATCGCTCAGGCATCACTGTACGATCAGGCTATAGCTTGTGCCACCAGCCTGTACGATGTATCGCCCTGCGGGTAGACCGGTGAGATCTATCGTTGCCACATGCGACTCACTAGCCAGCGTCTCAGCGACCAGTGCACCTCGTAGATCATAGAGCATCACCCGTGTACCAGTAGCAAGCCCCTCGATAGTCACCCGCTCACGAGCAGGGTTCGGATAGAGCGTCTGATGAGCCTCCTCAGGCGTAGCGATGGAGGTGTGATCGACAAACTTCGCATGTATAGTCGTCGGCTCCTTGATGGTCACCTTGAGATCTCCCAGTATGCTACTACCATTGGCTGTAAGCTCCTCGAGGATCCAGTTCTCATTCTCAGGCACAGGCTTGAGGGTTAGCTCCTGATTGTAGAAGACCGAGTCAAGGTTTACCCATTCTGGAGCTACCTTAATGTCTCCCTTACCTTCAACCTCTATTTTGACTGGGTAGGATTGTAGTCCGAAGGCTACCACGATGGTTGTATTCTCCTCAATGACTACACTTGCGGCCTCGGTGATGTCGGTCTGATTAGCCTTGATATAGACTAGACGTCGTCCCTCAGCTGGGGTCGCCGATACCGTGATAGTTGTCCCCTTAGGCACCTCGTCATAATACTCAGCTCCCGAGAGCTTAACAACTCCATCTCCGACTGTAATCAACTCTACTATGTAAGTGTCAGGTTTAGTTGAGGTGGAGCGAAAAGTGACACGGACGTCTAGAGGCTTGTCAACCGTTTGCGTAAAATGATCAGCCCCCTTGAAGAAGTCTCCTGCAGACTCTCCATCTAGATACCACTCGTCTACCACATAGCCATCGTTAGGTGTAGCAAGCAGATTGACCATAACACCCTGAGGCACTGAGTCGCCACTCTCGAAGGTCACCCTATTGCTAGCATCATCGTAGTAGTAGCCCGTCAGTCGGCCACCCTCGCCAGCCGTGTAGGTCACTGGATACGACGCAGGTTTCTCACCCGTAGACTCAAAGATAGCCTTTAGAGTCAGCGGTCCGTGCAGATTATAAGCATACTTATTCGGCTCTTCTGGATCAGGCATCACATCTTCATCGTTGACCACCCACTTCTGTAGCTTGTAGCCCTTATGTGGGATCGCAAGGAAGTTGATAAATGTCCCCTCAGGAAGAGTGGAGCCAGACTCCAGAGTGTTTATCACCATATACTGATCTTTGTAAGTCGCTGATAGCGTGCCACCATCACTAGCCGAGAAGTCGACAGTAAAGCGCTTAGGACCGCCCTGGGAGACGAAGGAAACGCGAATATCCTTGGGCTCATCAATCTTCACTCCCATGGAGCTATTCCCCTTGAAATAATCCACAGGCGTGTCATTGACGAACCACTCGCCCACCTCATACCCTTCGTTAGGAGTAGCAGTCAGATAGAGCTGGACATCCTTGGGGACCATGTCACCACTAGTGACGGCAACCTCTCTAATTCCTACATAGTAGACAGCTTCAACAGTTCCCCCCTCACCAGCCGTGTAGGTCACCTTGCACTGTTTGGGAATAAAGGTAACACGAATACTCTTATCCTCTTGGACCTTAACGCCAAAGGGGCTACGCCCTTTAAGCATATCCACAGGCTTTCCGTTGTCAAACCACTCACCTACTTCGTAACCTTCGTTTGGTGTCGCTGTCAAGTAGACGGTCACGCCTTCTGGTACTGTACCACCACTTTCAAGAGTGAACTGCTTAAAGTCTTTGTCGTAGTAAATTGCCGTGAGAGATCCACCTTCCCCCGCGACGTAAGTGACCGTGTACGTCTTCGGAGCCTCTCCTATTTTCTCAAATACGGCTTTTATTTCGCGGTTCTCACTCAACGTGAAGAAGTAGGCGTTAGGATGGTTTTCATCAGGACTGACGTCAGTGCCGTTGATAACCCATTTCTGTAGTTTGTACCCATCACTAGGATTGGCAAAAAGACTGATATAGGTACCCTTCGGTAGGCTCTCTCCACTATTCAAGTCTTGTGAGGCACTGCCTGGTAACTGATAAGTAGCAGTCAGCTGACCACCCTCACCCGCTGAGAATGTCACACGGTAGCTCTCAGGCGTAGCACTCGCTTTGAAAAAAGCTTCAACTGTCAAAGCTTGAGAAGGCAGTGGAATTTCTAGTTTGTTAGGCGACTGCGGATTAGATGGCATTTTATATCCATTGACCTTCCAATGCGAAAGCTCGTATCCATCTTTTGGCATGGCATAGAAGCGCAAGGTCGTTCCTTCTGCAAACTGAGCCCCCGACTCAAAGTCCGTCTCCGTGTTGGTCATGTAGTCCATCGTACATGCTTTCAAGGTTCCCCCCTCACCAGCCGTGTAGGTCACCTTGTACAGCTCCTGAGCAGACGATTGAATCGCCAGACTGAGGAGTGTCAGAGATAGTAGTAGCAGTAATCGTTTCATAAGCTATAGCGTTTTTAGAGTATGTGCATGTCTTGCATCAAAGCAATGCTAAGAGTTTTCATGGCAAATATAACAATCTTATTCGATATGCACGCAATCATTGCAAAGACGCAAGCCTTACGAGTAATAGGTTACCAAATTTCATTGACCTAGTCGAATCTACGGGGCTGACGCATTATGAAGAAGAACTAGTCCTACGGAGCAAATCGTGAATTCCTCTGTGGATATCTTTGTTTTTCCAGTGAGAGACGGAAAAACTCTTCGGACTTATGACTTCACTCTTCCGAAGTTTCATTTCATTCTTCCGAACTTTTATTTCGGTCCTCCGTGGGGAATTTTCGTTTGCTCCGTGGATATCCTCCATTTTCCACCAAGGCGTGTAGCGGTGATCGCCTAGAGTCACTAGTGCTACTAGTGCCACTAGGGGTCCCTCTCGTCTCTAATCTCTAACCTCTAACTTCTAATCTCTGATTTTACTACCTTTGCGTATGACATCTAGAGCGCTACGACTATGCAACACTTTACTATAAGAGCCATCCTGCTGTCGCTCCTGCTACTCCTAGGGGTGGGCTGTGCTACGGCACAGGTGCGCGCCATCACCAGCGATGGAGACGAGGTCATACTCTACCCCAATGGCACCTGGGAGTATCTCAACAGTCGCCCCGCCCCCAATCCCTACCAAGAGCCCTCAGCAACTATCGGGGCAGGCGCTTCGGGCAAGCGTATCGGCATACTACTCAACAGGCAGCTATTCTTTATCCTCAGAGAGGGTCAGCTAGAGGACTTCTTCATCTACGACACGAGAGGACAGCTCGTCTACTCTTACCGTGAGGGTGTCTACCGGATCCCCTACGGGTGGCAAGTAGAGTACGAACCGCTCTCCGACCGTGTGCGCCAATTCGGGCCCTACCAGTTTAGATACCAGCTTCTCTCGGAGCGACTAGAGCAGGTCGGAGCCTGCAAGATTGAGTACGAGCTCCTCTCCGAGCGTGTCAGAAGGGTCGGTGACTACAGCATCAGATACGACCTCCTCTCCAACCGCATCACCGAGATCGGCAACATAAGGATCAACTACGATCCCTTCACGGAGCGCATCAGGGGTGTCAGCGGCACGGCGCCCGGCGTCGAGATCCAATTCCTGCGTGATGGCGGTGGTCGTCCACAACCCTTTCTGTAGTACCACCTATTATTAATAGTGCAAGCTTGCCCTGTACCCTATCAGAACGCACGGGCAGAACGCTTGACACAGCCATATATTAAGCATACCATGCTGACTGAAGAACTGGAACAGACGCTGGACGCCTTCATGGAGCACCTGCGACTAGAGCGCAATGCCTCTCCGCTCACGCTCACCACCTATCGTCCTGCCATCGAGTCCTATATGGAGAGCGCTCTAAAGCTGGCTACCGATGAGTGGATACCCAGTGACGCGGACCGAGACCTCGTGCGCAACTGGATCATGCAGCAGATGGACGACGAGCTGACCAGCACGACGGTCAATAAAAATCTGAGTGCCGTGCGCTCATTCTATAAGTATCTCCAGCTACGCGGGCTCGTCGCTAGCAACCCCACACGCTACCTGAAGGGGCCTAAGCGAGAGCATACGCTTCCCTCCTTCCTCACGCAGGCGCAGATCGAGGAGGCGCTAGAGACAATCCCCGCAGAGCCAGACAACTTCCTCGCAGTGCGTGACCGACTAATCATAGAGACCATCTACCAGACAGGCTTACGCCGTGCTGAGGTGGCTAGCCTAGAAACTCAGCAGGTAGACCTCACGGCCATGTCGCTACGCGTCGTAGGTAAGGGGCGCAAGGAGCGAATAGTGCCCTTCGGCACAGACCTTAGAGCGAAAATGCAAGATTATATCACCTTGCGGGACCAAAAGGTTGGCACATCTCAATTTTTTTTTGTTACTTTGAAGTGCAGACCGCTCTCAGGAGCTGATGTCTATCAAGTGGTGCACAAA
>CABQOJ010000098.1 GCA_902465775.1 uncultured Porphyromonas sp.
ACTGTGACAGCGTACTCAGCGGGAGGTAGCGTAGACCTAAAGGTTACCTTGACATTGGTATCCTTCATTAACTTGATGTAGTAGAAGCTGAGACCCGTGTTGGCAACAGGCTCACCATCAACTAGCCACTGATCGATCTCATAGTTCTCGTTAGGCTCTGCTAGGATCTTGATCTGCGTACCAGCTGCGATCTTAGCGCCACTCTCGATGGGCTCCATATCGACAGTAGCCGTTACCTTACCGCCCTCGCCAGCCTCAAAGGTAATCGTGTAGTCCACTGCTGGAGCAGGCTTCTCGGAGAAGACAGCATGTACATCAGCATCCTCATTAGCGGTGAAAGTGTAGACTAGACCATCCTCGGAGAGAGTCTCGGCGGGAACGGCGTTGCCATTGTTCGTGTAGACCACCTGGTAGTCACCTTTCATAAAGAACTTAGCCCTTACCGTGACGACACTACCTACTGGTATATCCTTATTACCAAAGATCTTTAGCGGGTTGCCCGAACCTCCTGGCTCTAAGTACGTCGTCTCGAGGTATCCACCAACTCCCTCATAGCTAAGCTTGACGAGGACAGTCTTGGGCTGTGGAGCAGCCTTTGCCTTGAGGACAGGCTTCACCTCAAGATCGCCCGTGACGGTGATGGTCTTGTTGTTGACCAGCGAACCCACTCCGAGTTCTGTTTGGACATTATTGATCAGCCAGTAGTCCATCTCGTAACCCTCAGCAGGTGCCACGTGGAAGGTGACATCAGTCTCTAGCGGTACCGTAGCGCCATCTGTCACATCGACAGTATTACCGTCACTAAAGTAGTAAGCGGTCAGCGTGCCATGCTCAGGCTGGATCATCGTGATCTTACCCTCGGTGGTCTGAGAAGCTTTGATTTGTGCAGATACGGTGACATCATCCTTAACGACATAAGTATAACTATTGCGCAAGATATCATTGGCTGAGGGGGTGATCTTCTTGCCATTTATGAGCCAATACTCGATCTCGCAACCAGTATCAGGCGTTACTTCCATCCTAATTCCCGTACCTGAGTTCACCGTGCTCCCAGATGCGATAGGTTTGTAGGCCTTCGTGTCTGTTACCAAGAGGGTGCCATGTTCTGGTTGCTCGATGGTAATGGTACAAGGCTTAGCTTGGACGACCAGTGCAGAGATAGTCATATTTTTATCTACTATCTCAAACTCTCCATAGCTTGAGGTAATTACCTTCTGCTCGCCATTGATTATGTAGTGAGTTGCTTGATAACCTTCGTCAGGGGTTATCTTGATAGTTATCATCGTGAAGTAAGGAACCTTGTCCCCACTATTCACAGGAACGGGGTTCGACACACCTCGAGTTACCTCGATGTTGCAATGTTCCACCTGTTCGATGGTTATTGTGAACTCTGCCGCCTTTACCACGAAGGGCAAAAGGAAGAATGCGCCCAATAACGCTAAAGTAGATAGTATTCGTTTCATAAGCATATAGTGTAAGTGATTTGTTAGTTTCTTCAGATTCAGAGAAGAGAAGCAGCTGGTTAAAGGGACTCTCCACCACCTTTTCTCTCAGAGGACTAAGGTAATGAAAAAAACGAAGAAAGCACGAGGCTAACTCTTTCTGTCTACTCAAAGGAAGATAGCACATCTCCAGGGAAGATCTGCATGGCACAGATTCCCCGCTTCCTATCGATGTATAGCTGTAGTCCGACAGTTCGATCGCTATTCCACACATAGTACCAATCCTCTTTGGAAAAGGCTCTTTTGAAGTTTCGATTAAACCCGTTATTTGCCAGCCATGTCCTTGTAGCCTCCGTATCAATCTCCTCTGCTCGATCAATGCAGTTGATTTGACAGTCAATAAAAGGAGTCCAAGACTCTGGGTCTCTTACGTAGTAGACCCAATCTATATTGGAGTGCCTCGTTTGATCGCTTTTCGTGGTAAAGAGGAGATTGGTCGCAGAAGACTTTGCTTCATTGAAGTACCGGAAGCCTAATGTCTCTTCAAAGGTCTTGATGTTTTCTGTTTTACCACTCATAAACTCCTGCCAACTGGGGAAGTCATGCGCATCAAGGATGCAGTCGTGCCGCTTATGCGGTAAGGGATAGCCATCTTTGTTGATAATCATAAGGATCATCTGAGTAGCTGGTTGGACGCTCGACTCGGCGATCTGCTGTTCTTGCCCGAGGACGACTAGATTGTCGTTCCCATCTTGGGAAGCCCTGAGCATCATCTTCCCGTAATCGTTTTTCTGCACCTTTACATTAGAGAAGCCACTCTTCCTCAGGAGCTCTAGCGTCCGTGTACAAGACCCTATCTCTTCCTTGCCAAGTACGACAATAATGGGGTTGTCGTTGTTGTCTTCCTTACCGTAGGAGACTACGGGGAATAAGTCGAGCGACTTACTTACGAAAGCATTTGCTTTGAAGTCGCCCTGTATTATCACTCCGTCACAAAGCTTTCGTCCCCGGTTGTGTTCATAGGCTTCAATCCTACTTTGAGTTGTCTGGTCTTTACCAAAGGCTAGGAGGGGCATTTGGTTGAGCGATACAGTTATACTACATACAGACGACACCTCTTGTACCGTCACCTTGACCTTGGCCGTTCCTGGAGAGAGAGCCTCTACGACTCCTTGCTCATCGACGATAACGACCTGAGTGTCGCTTGAAGCAAATACGGGAGTCGCCTCAACATCAGCGGGGAGCCAATGTACCGTGATCTTTTGCTTCTCACCAACGTCCATAGAGATCTCTTGAGGATCAATGATGACCTCCGTTACGGGTGATGTAGACTCTCTTTTTACTACTTGAAGCTGACAATAGGCCGATTTACCACCTAGAGAGACTTGGATCTTTGTCTCTCCTACAGCACAAGCTCTTACTTCTCCAGCATCAGTTACAGTAGCTATCGCTTCATCCTCAGAGGTGAATGTAGGAGCTACTTTCACTTCGCTCGGACTCCACTGCACCTTCAACAGATGCGTTTCCCCTTCTTTGAGGATCAGTGCTGATGGCTCAACACTAATCTCCTGAATAGCTACGTGCGGATCCTTCTCTTGACAGGAGAGACAGATTAGTAGCAAGATAGGCACACAAAGCAGCCTCGCTCTTCTTTTCCTCATACTACGATCCTTGATTTGAAAGTCTAACCCTTGATCTAAAAGAAGAGCGCACTCTGAAGAAAAGGCTCTCTTAGAGTGTTCTCTTCTTTCTTCCAAATTCTTATCTAGTGAGACACCGTTTCAAACAGACGCACTGAATAATGGTACACCGCGAAGTGGATATCAATGCGAGAGTTTGCTCTGCCGAAGACCATATACCAGCTTTTTCTTGCGTCATAGCTTGTAGCCGACCAAAAGCTTCCTAAAGACTCCTGGGCATAAAGTATATCAGAGAGGCCAATCCAGCCAGATGCGGGGAATACACGTACGATGTCGTCGCTAGTATTGCTTGTCCAAAACTCAGGCTTCTTGACCTCCTCTATCGTAATGGGGTTTGTTGCCATGTCTACCGGACGAGCCGTCACGCGTAGCACTCGGTGTGAGTCCACAAAGGTATATTCATATTTCCACGCAGAGCAAAGATCCGTCCCTTTAAATCGAAGTCCGTACACCTCATCCTCTCCAGTTCCATAATAGTCGTTAGTAGAGGTAATCATCTTTCCTCCCACTGACACAGTCTCTACTGAGTCCCTGTAGGTGTACTCGCTAGCAAAGTCCACATAGTCTGGAGTAGCACGAGAAGGCGGGACTATGGCCATCCACTCTTCCTTAGTAGGCAGGTGGTACTTCTTGTCAGCGATAGTTATATCAGAGAACTTGTTTACGGCTTCCTTGAACGTAAAGTAGCCACTCACATCCGTAGCGTGTGTCGTCGCAAAACCCGTCCCATCTAGGTTTATATTGTACTCTGCTACATAGGCCAGTGGCAAACTATTCGCAGGTATAGGAGTCTCTTTAGCTTTGCGATGTATCTTAATCTCTTGAGCCGTCGCACCCTCTTGAGTTGCTTTCGCCTCTAGTATAAAGTCTGCGGCTCCATCGGCAGCCTTTACCGAGAAGCTCTTCTTCGCTTGATCAATCGTAAGCTCTGCAGCATTTCCTGATTTAAGCGAAAGAGTAAAGTCTGTGGGCTGAAGCTCAGTCTCCGAGACGACAGTCCCCGAGGCATTTGTGACCTTGCACACTCCTGAGACCAACCCCTCACCTCCCTTCGCATCAAATAGATCTGGAGATGCAACAAATGAGTAAACGACTTCGCCACCACGTACTATGGTCAAGACTTGTGCTTCGCCCTTTGCTTTGTCACTGGTTACTACTGCTTCCAACTCAAAAGTTGCCGTTGTCCCCTGCGCTACGACAAAGCTCTTGGTAGCGTCGTCAATAGTGATCTGCGTAGGATCTCCAGACTTGAGTGTGAGTGTGAAGTCACTCTTGGCAAGAGGTATCTCGGAGATCTCAACACCCTCAGGTGAGAGCTCTTTCAACACTCCCGACACGTTGCCTTCACCTCCTTGTGCAGAGAAAAGTTGAGGTGTCGCCTCGAACTTAGCTTTAAACAGTTGTTGTGAATCTGGACATACGTATGACCTTTGGCACGATGCCAAAAAGAGCAACGTGATCACTAGCAAGAGACCTCTTTTCATACTGCAATATTTATTGTTTAGTTAGTTATTCAAGTAGCGGGTGGAAGAATGAAGAATCTTCGTTCACGAGTAGTTAACCCATCGTGATCTATAGATCTCCGTGTATCAGCGTATCTCTAACAAGAGCAAAGTTCTTATGCTCACTAGAGAGCTATAACTGCTACACGATCTCTTGCGAACAAAGATATGTATATTTCTCCAAATGACACAAGCCTGTCCTAAGCCTCAAAGCCACAAATCAAGGAGACACATTCTTATCCAAACGACTTCCTTGCTAAGATGTAAAGTCTCCACGTAGGGGAAAATCACTTCTTCGGAGATGTCATTTGGTTGTTTCGAAGGTTCGGATCATTTTTGCGAGGGACGATTAGCGGTTGGAGAGAGCTGAGCGAGGGGTACAAAACGAGGGAGTACCACTTCTGCTGGTGATACTCCCTCGCTGATGAAAGGGGTGTGGCTCTAGTGTTTAGCTTTAGCGTTTAGCCGTTGGGCTTAGCTTTGGGCTTGATGCGATAGAGCCGACCTCTAGGGGGGAGGGACTACTTCTTGGAGTAGTCGTAGAAGCCCTTGCCACTCTTGCGTCCGAGCTGTCCGGCACGTACCATCTTGCGGAGCAAGGGGTGTGGACGATACTTGGGATCGGCGTACTCGTTGTTGAGCACCTCCATGATGGCTAGGCAGACGTCTAGACCGATGAAGT
>CABQOJ010000099.1 GCA_902465775.1 uncultured Porphyromonas sp.
AGCGTGATCATCTCTCCATCCACGACCTCGTGGAGCGTGTCGCTCAGCGCTTTGTAGCAGAGCTTAGGAGTATCTCAGACCTGCCACAGGGCATCACCTACGTCTTCGCAGGCCCAGGCAATAACGGAGCTGACGGCCTCGCCATCGCACGACGCCTCTTGCAGGACGGACATCGAGTGCACTGCTACCTCTTCTGCAAGCAAGAGGAGGAGCTCTCGGAGGCGTGCGCTTGGCAGCAGACAAAGCTACAGGAGTTTCACCAAGACGCCTTGACCATCGTCGCAGATGAGTTTCAGCCCCCGCTCTTGACCGCTCAGACGCTCGTCATCGACGCGCTCTTTGGCACAGGCCTTTCACGACCCCTCGAGGGTGGCTTCGCCGTGCTGGTAGATCAATTGATCAACGCTTCGCCAGCCACCGTCATCGCCGTGGACATCCCCTCGGGACTCTATGACAAGGACAATAGCGAGAACAATCTCCAGGCAATCATCCAGGCGGACTACACCCTCACCTGCGAAAGCCCCAAGATAGCCCTCCTCCTATCGGACAATGAGTGCTACACCGGCACGCTGCGCATCCTCTCGCTCAGTCTCAACATGGACGACGACCCCGCCATCCAGGCCGACTACTATCTCTACACCCCGCAGGATGCCCATAGAGCCTTGAAGCCGCTCTCGCACTTTGCGCACAAAGGGACACAGGGTCACGCCCTCCTCATCGCTGGATCCGAAGCGATGGCTGGCGCTCCCATGCTCGCAGGAATGGGCGCCATGCGTTCGGGACTAGGCAAGCTCACCATGCACCTGCCTAGCTCACTTGCTCGGCTAGCGAACACGCTTCTCCCCGAGGCGCTCGTCGAGAAGGACAAAGAGGAGACCATCGTCGGCAGCCTTCCCAAAGATCTGCTCAACTACCAAGCCATCGCCATGGGCCCCGGCATCGGTACAGCGCCACTCACGCTGCATCTACTAGAGCATCTACTGCAAAACATACAGCCCGCCACCCCGCTACTCCTTGATGCCGATGCGCTCAACCTCCTAGCGCTCCACCCCGAGCTCCTGAGCGTCCTGCCCAAGGATACGATCCTCACGCCACATCCAGGCGAGCTAGACCGCATCACAGGAAACGCTCTCGATGACCACCACCGCCTGACCAAAGCGCAGGAGCTAGCCATGGAGCAGGAGATCATCATCGTACTCAAGGGTGCCAACACCGCTACCTGTCTCCCCACTGGCGAAGTCATCTTCAACAGTTCAGGCACGCCAGCCCTCGCCACCGCTGGTAGCGGAGACGTACTCACCGGCATCATCCTTTCGCTCCTAGCGCAGGGCTACACATCCGCCGAGGCAGCTCCGCTAGGCGTTTACATCCATGGGCTGACTGCCAATCATTACGGCGAGCGCCACTCGCCACGCGGTATGATAGCCCGCGATATAGCCGAGTTGCTCCCCGCTGTCCTTAAGATAGTCGAGCAGTAACACCGCACCTATATTTATAGTACCGCACAGTTATGAAGCATCTTCGGTGCCAAACTCTCTTATCCCTCACAGCGCTCCTCTGCTTGCTCGTGAGCCTGCCTAGTTGCTCCAAGCGAAAGACAGCCGAAGAGCTACTGCAGGAAGCGATCGTGCAGCAGTACCAGAGCGTTGGCAAGCTACTACTCACGGAGACTACCCTGCAGAAGGCGGTCACCCTACAAGACCCGAAGATATCCTTCTACGATATCAGTAGCTTCAAGGACTTCACCAAGTGGCTGAGCAATCAGACTAAGATAGGCAACCGTGTAGGCATCTACTCTTTTGATGCGACGCTCGTGAGCTATACCGATCTGACCGGCTTCTCCGCTGATGACGTGACCTACGACAAAGAGCAGCAACGCCTCACCCTCTACATCTCTCCCATACAGGTAGAGCTACGAGGGCGAGACTTCACACTACGGACCGAGTACGAGTATGTAGCACCGCTCCGAGAGGCGATCACCCCGCAGGATCGAGCCCGTGTCAAGGAGAGAGCCTACCAAGTGCTCCAGCAGGAGATCACCGCCAATGACCAGCTCATGGCTCAGATACGGCAACGCTCCATCGAGAAGCTACGCCGATGGCTCACGCAGCTCCTCCTCTCCTACGACCTACCGCCTACGGTCGACATCGTCGAGCGAGGCTCAGCACTCGCACAGCCTAACACACAGACTCCCTCACCACTGTAGCTCCTCAATATTATGAGCAAATGGTTCAAGCGCATCCTCTACATCATCATCGCGATACTCCTCGTCATCGGTATCGTGAGCCTATGGCGTAGCTGCTCCAAGAGCAAGACAGAAGACTACAGCGACGTCGTCACACACGCCATGACCGTCCGCTCCATCGAGGAGATACTCAAGCTCTCCACAGGCGAGTGCTACCAAGAGATCCCCATGGTAGACACCGTCGACGGCATGGTACTGGCCTACGTCATACAGGCACGTACCTACATAGACTTCGATCTAGACAAGCTCCCCACACAGGTCGTCGGCGACACACTCTATGTGCAGCTCCCCCCCGAGGAAGTCACCCCGCACGAGATAGGCTACAACGTGATTGACGTCCACCCAGTGCGTCAAGGCTTCACAACCAGAACAATCTCCGCAGAGCAAGAGAATAAGGCCAAGCGACTTGTCCCGCAGCGCCTCATCAACGAGGTGTACCGCTCCGGCTATATCCGCAATGCCCGCCAGCAAGCACGCGAAGAGCTCGCACGCTTTCTCTCCGTCGCCTACCCGACAGTCATCGTCGTCGACCGCTACCCCGACGGAGTCCGTGGTGCCTTTTTTGCCGACACCGTCTACATAGACCACCGCAAGCTGTAATACGGGCTCTCTTCCTGACCTTTACAAAATAATCGGCCACTCCTTCAAGGTCTCCACCGAGGAAATCCCCACTTCCTCCGTGGAGATTTTTTAGTCTCCAGTGAGAGACGGAAAAAACTCTTCGGACTTATGATTTCATTCTTCCGAAGTTTCATCTCATTCTTCCGAAGTTTCGTTTCGCCCCTCCGTGGAGAAATTTCGTTTCCTCGTGAGCTATCTAGAAATCCCTCCCGGACAGTCGGAGGGCAGAAGTCAGAGATAAGAAATTAGAGGTGAGAGGTCACTCACTTCAGCGGACTACTCAACTTGCGAGAGCAAGCGTAGATTTATTTTTAGTCGGAGCTGTTCTTTAGCTTTGTGAGAAAGGGGGGGGCTATTTCAAAGTGTTGTCACGTTGCGAATTCGTCTCTTCTTTAGTGCGTGCTATAACAGTCTCCTCTAGTTGCTTTAATTCTTGAGCCTCTCGTAGCTCCTCTTCACGCAAACTCTCTAACTTACGCCTCTGATCAAACTGCGCATATACCTTGCGCACTTGTAGCTCCATTTGCTTGTGTGATACAGCTCCCTTGCCGAAAAGCAAATCCTTACCTTGGAATTGGAGCAAAGCATTCACATTACTGCGCCAATAGTTGAGCGTGAGATCTCTCCGCTCCTTGACTCGCAGCTCTGCTGAATCAAGAAAGAGTGTTGTCAGCCTATTGAGCTGATCAATCTCCTCTTGGCGTAAGTAGTTCTTTGCGATTAAGATGTCTTGCTTCCGAACCACATTCCCCTGCCAAGATGTCAACGCCATATTAGGCTTGCTAGCATCTGCTCGTGAGAGTATCAGTTCGGCTGCTGTCTGATGCGTTACAGCATAGATTAGCTTATTCTGTATTTCGGCAAAGAACATTTGTGTCTTCTTGTCGCTAGCATCATAATCACTACTGAGAGCGAGTAAGTCTCTCACCTTTTGGTAAAAACGTTTTTCGCTCGCACGGATCTCTCGGATACGCTCCAAGAGTTCATCAAAGTAGTCAGGTCTACCATCAGGATTCTTCAGTCGCTCGTCATCAATGACAAATCCTTTGACCATATACTCCCTCAGATTGCGCATCGCCCACTGTCTAAACTGTGTACCCCGTCTACTCCGCACCCTAAAGCCTATCGCGAGGATCATCTCTAAGGAGTAAAAGGCTACATTGTATTGCTTGCCATCTGAGGCAGTTGTCAAATAATCTTTGACAACTGAATTTGCGTCCAGCTCCCTATCTGCCAGTATGTTAGATATATGGTAGCTGATTGATTGCTTGGAGGTGTCAAAAAGCTCCGCCAGCTGACTCTGGTTCAGCCACACACTTCCATCTTGGGCGTATAGTGTGACCTTGCTACGCCCGTCGTCGCTATTGTATATAATAATCCGTTGTTCGTCCATATCGTATCTCGCTTCTTATGCTAGTAAGTACGGGGCAGTGCACATTTGGGTATCAAGTGCAACACGCTTACAAATGTAGGCAAAAAGCTCTAGAGGGAGTTCTATAACCAACTCTTCTACAAAGCTATCTAGAAATCCTTCCCGGACAGTCGGATGGCAGAGGTTAGAGATGAGAAATTAGAGGTGAGAAGTCACGCGTTTCAGCGGACTACTTGACTTGCGAGAGCAAGGTTTCACCTTTATTGAGGTGCCGTAAAGAAATAATAAGTATATTTGCCTAGCGACAGTCACAGAAGAGGATTGTAGCGGCCCCCCTCCCTGACTGGCTACGTCATAGAGCCCATATAGGAAGAGCCTAGTTATAATGCGCTACTGTGGCTTAGAAACTCACGACTAACTTATTAACTAATCGTATGAAACGACTATTACCTCTTCTCTTCCTCTACCTCCTAGCCACCCTCGGGGTGACGGCTCAGGAGAAGCAAGGGGGACAAATCTTCCACACTGGCAGTGAGGGACCCGTCTTTGACTACACTGTCGAGGCTGGTCTACCACGCCCTTACTACGACGATGGCGGCCCCAGCAAGGGCATGAGGGGCAACTACTCCAAGACTATCGTACAGTTCAAGCCACTCAACTCTAACTCCCACATCACCATCGTTTTCGAGCAGATAGAGATAGGGCAGTATGACGAGTTGCGCTTCTACAATGGCGCTATCACCCTATGGAATGGCGCCGACGAAGATGGCGAGTACTACTACGACTGGCCTAAGGATGTAGACCCGATCAAGACTATCAAGGGCACACCGGGCAATCCACGCTTCACCGTCACCTCTACCGCTGCGGACGGTTGCCTGTCGGTAGCTCTCTTCAACGGATCCAACTCACCAGGGTGGAAGGCGATGGTCTACTGTGTCAAGAACGGAGATCCCGAGCCTATCCCTGACCAGACTGCTATCCTTGCTCCTGCGACTGCCGATGTTGCTAGCATCTACTACGACGCTGACCAGAGAGCAATCGTCTCAGAGACTCCTCTG
>CABQOJ010000100.1 GCA_902465775.1 uncultured Porphyromonas sp.
TACCCCTTCTGTCACAACCTCCGGATCGGCTTCTTTGCGGAGCATCCGACGCTGCGCATCATCTGCATGCTGGTGCTGGTGCTGGGTGGTTTGGTTGTTTCGGTGAGTGGTGTAGTGCTCGGTTTTCGTTACCTTCGCAGAGTCATTCGTCGGGCGAAGTCTCGTCGCAGTAAATAAGCGGTGAGCGAAGTCCGTTCAACCATAACAAAGAGATACTATGAAGAAGATCTATATCGCCGGCATCGGTCCTGGCAGTCCAGAAGATATAACGCCCGCTGTGCATCAAGCCCTCAGAGAGGCTGATGTGGTGGTGGGGTATGCTTACTACTTTCAGTTTATCGAAGAGTACCTACACGAGGGCGCTGAGTGCATCGACACAGGTATGCGCCAAGAGCGTGAGCGAGCTAGGCTTGCTATCGAGCGTGCCGAGGCTGGGCAAACGGTTTGTGTCATTAGCTCTGGCGATGCGGGCATCTACGGGATGGCTCCGCTCCTCTATGAGATGTGCGATGAGCGGGGTAGTGATGTGGAGCTAGAGGTGCTACCTGGGATCTCCGCCTTTCAGAAAGCGGCTGCCCTCCTCGGAGCTCCCATTGGTCATGACCTTTGCATCATCTCGCTGAGTGATCTGATGACTCCGTGGGCGATCATCGAGCGACGCGCTATCGCAGCAGCAGAGGCGGACTTCGTCACAGCAATCTACAATCCCAAGAGCATCAAGCGGTACTGGCAGCTGGAGCGTGTGCGGGAGCTATTCCTCAAGCACCGTTCACCCGACACCCCCGTAGGACTGGTGCAGCAGGCGGGGCGTCCCGACCAACGGGTCTGGACGACGACTTTACGAGAGCTGGATACGCAAGAGGTGGACATGTTTACCGTCCTCATCATCGGCAATAGTCAGAGCTTCCTCTCAAAGGGTAAGATCGTCACGCCACGAGGCTACTACCGTGACAAAGGCAGTGACGAGGAGAAGGTCGGGCAACGCATCATGAGCGAGAGCTTTCGCACGATCCTTTCGTTACTCAAGCATCCCGAGAGCTATCCGCTCGACCACCTTTGGGCGATGCTCCACGCGGTCCATACGACGGCCGACTTTGAGATGGAGGAGCTACTCTACAGCGACCCCAATGCGGTCTCTCGCATTTACCAAGGTTATGTCGATGGCAAGATACGAACCATCGTGACCGACGTGACGATGGTCGCCTCGGGCATCCGCAAAGGAGCCTTGGAGCGCTACGGTATCGAGGTTCTCTGCTACCTACACGACCCGCGTGTGGCTGAGATGGCGGAGCGACTGGACATCACCCGTACACAGGCCGGCATACGGCTCGCTGTCGAGGAGCACCCCGATGCGCTCTACGCTTTTGGCAACGCACCGACGGCTCTCATGGAGCTGGCGCACCTCATTCGTCAGGGCAAGGCTCACCCCGCTGGGATCATCGCAGCGCCCGTCGGCTTCGTTCATGTATGCGAGTCCAAGCACATGGTCAAGCCTTTCCACGACATCCCTAAGCTCATCATCGAGGGGCGCAAAGGGGGCAGCAATCTGGCGGCAACGCTGGTCAATGCGACCCTTAGCTATGGCGATGCCGAGACGCTCAAGCCTGGTCGTGACCTATGAAAATCATCCTCATAGGGCTCAGTGACGATCGTGAGCAACGGTGGAATCCCGAGCTACTGGAGCGAATTGCTGGCGAGCGCACTTTCTCAGGAGGGGCACGGCACCACGATATCGTCCGTGAGATCTTGCCGACGGAGTACCACTGGATTGATATAACTCCGCCGATAGACGATGTGATCGAGCAGTACAAAGCGTACGACACGGTCGTCGTCTTCGCCTCGTGCGACCCCATCTTCAACGGTATCGGGCAACGCATCATGCAGCTTCTCCCCGAGGCGGAGATCGAGCTACATCCTTACTTCCACTCCCTGCAGCTCCTCGCCCATGCGGCTCTGCAACCGTACCAAGATATGCACGTTGTGTCGCTTACGGGGAGACCGTGGCAAGCCTTTGACGCTGCGCTAATCTCAGGCGAACGAATGATTGGCATCCTGACCGATCGCAAGGAGCACACCCCTCAGCGTATCGCCCAGCGCATGCTCGACTACGGCTACGACAACTACCGAGCCATCGTCGGGGAGCATCTAGGCAATAAGGAGCGACAGCAGCTCTACCGTCTCTCTATTGCGGAAATGGCTGAGCGCACTTTCGCCTATCCCAACAACTTAATCCTCATTCAGACGAAGCCCTTGCTGCGTCCCTTTGGTATTCCCGATGCAGACTTCATTCCGCTCAACGGACGTGAGCGGATGATCACCAAGCGGGCGATACGTCTCGAGACGCTCTCGCAGCTAGACCTGCACCAAACGCACGTCCTGTGGGACATCGGTTCCTGCACTGGCTCTGTCTCTATCGAGGCTCGCCTACAGCAACCGAGTCTGCAGGTGGTCGCCTTCGAGATACGTCCCGAGGGTGCCGAGCTTCTCGACGCCAATGCGCGTCGTCATCACACTCCGGGCATTACCTTCTGCGGAGGTGACTTCCTTCGCGCCAATCTTGATCCATTGCCTCAGCCCGACGCTGTCTTCATTGGCGGGCATGGTGGACATTTGCAGGAGATCGTCGAGGAGGCGTGGCGTCGTCTCGCCGTGGGTGGGCGGATCGTCTTCAACTCCGTCTCGAGCGAGAGCGAGGATACCTTCAGACGAGCCATTGCTGCCGTCGGTGGTTCCATAGCCTCCACGACCCGTATGCAGATCGACGACTACAACCCGATAGCTGTCCTACAAGCGACCAAAAGCACACACTAGTATGAACTCACAAACACGTATAGCGATCCTCGCCATCTCTCCCGATGGTCAAACGATCGCACTAAAGATAGCGAGCGAACTGCCCGACGTAAAGCTCTATACGACGCATCAGGAGAAGCCAAGCGATACATTCACCCTACTGCCCAACCTAGCCGAAGGAGCTAAGAACCTCTTTGACGAGAGCGATGTCTTGCTCTTCGTCTCCGCTATGGGGATCTGCGTTCGCACCATTGCCCCACTGCTCAGAGACAAGCATCATGACCCAGCAGTTCTCTGCGTAGATACCACAGGGCGGTACGTCATCTCCGTCGCTTCGGGACACATCGGCGGAGCCAACGAATGGACCGAGCGCATCGCACACATACTAGGAGCCGAGCCAGTCATCACCACCCAGAGCGATCGTCAGGGACTGTGGGCGTTAGATACTTTGGGCGCAGAGAGCGGGTGGAGCAGCGAGACCGCAGGCTGTAGTATGAACGCCGCCATCACCACTTTTGTCAATAAGCGTCCCGTCGCCCTGCTCCTCGAGATGCGCTCCGAGGGTACAGCCTATCTAGAGCGCACCCACCCAGAGCATGTGGACCTCTACTACCACTACGAGGAGATAGACCAAAGTCGCTACGACCTGCTTATCGCAGTGAGCTTTCGTCTGTTGGAGGGCTTGACCATCCCTTGTCTCTACTTCCGTCCGCAGCTCCTGCACCTCGGCGTGGGTTGTCGCCATCAGGCAAACCCCGAGGGCGTCGTGGCGCATATCCTCTCAGACATTCGTGCCAAAGGCTTTGCCCCCAGTGCCATCGCCACGATCAATAGCATCGAGCTCAAGCGTGGCGAACCGATCATCGACGAGCTCTCTCAGCACTTAGGCAAGCCTTGCCACTTCTATGACAGCGACGAGCTAGCCACCATCGAGGTGCCCAATCCCTCGGAACGTGTCGCCACAGCCACTGGTTCGACGAGTGTTAGCGAAGCCTCCGCACTCGCAGCCAGTCAAGGTGGACTCCTTATTATAGAGAAGCAAAAGGGTTGTCTCACGCCGCAGAGCGACTTCACCTATAGCCTTGCCGTAGCTCCCGAAGGGTTGCCCCACGGCCATATAGAGATCGTTGGGGCGGGCCCTGGCGATCCTGAGTTAATCTCCGTGCGTGGTAAGCACTTCCTCGAGCGAGCCGACCTAATCCTGTATGCTGGCAGCTTAGTTCCCATTGAGCTAACCTACTATGCCAAGGAAGGTGCCACTGTGAAAAGCTCCGCCGACATGAATCTCGAGGAGCAGTTTGCCTTGATGAAGGAGTTTTACGACAAGCACGCGCTCATCGTGCGGCTACATACGGGAGATCCCGCCATCTTTGGTGCGATACAAGAGCAGATGGCGCTCTTTGACGAAGCGGGTATGAGCTACCACATCACGCCCGGTATCTCCTCTTTCCTAGCAGCCGCCGCAGAGCTTAGGTCTCAGTTTACCATCCCTGAGCGTGTGCAGACCATTATCCTAACCCGAGGTGGCGGTCGTACGCCAATGCCCGAGCGAGAGCAACTGCACAAGCTCGCTGCCTCGCAAAGCACAATGTGCATCTACCTCAGTGCCACCCTTGCCGAGGAGGTGCAGCGGGAGCTACTCGTTCACTACCCGCCCACGACGCCCGTGGCGGTCTGCTACAAGCTTACTTGGCCTGAACAACGCATCTATCGTGGTCAACTCTCCGAGCTGGCGCAGATAGTTCGCGAGCATCACCTCACGCTCACCACGCTGATGGTCGTCGGTGACGCCATTGACAATCGCGCTGGGCTCTCCAAGCTCTACAATGACAACTTCAAGCACCTCTTTCGCCGATGAAAGCGCCACAGCCGATAGCAATCGTCTCCCTCGGCGCTGCCACGCCTGAGGATATCTCTATGCGTGCCTATGGCAAGCTCCAGAAGGCTGACGAGATCTATTGCCTAGGCGAAGCCGCTCACCGCATTGTCGCTGCACTACCCGAAGGCTCCGCTCTCGCTCAGCGGTGTCAGATCCTAGAGATCCCGATGAGTAGCGACCGCACAGAGGCGAGTCGCTACTACGAGGAGCTTGCCACCCGACTGATAGAGCAGCAGGGTAGGGGGCTCGCCTGTAGCGTCGTCACCATCGGCGACGCCGGCACCTACGCCACGGTGCAGTATCTCGCAGACCTGCTTCGTCGGGCGGGTGCCAAGATAGAAGTCGTGCCAGGGATACCTTATTATATAGCCGCAGCGGCAGCCTTTGGTGAGGGGCTGGTGCGCCAAGACGAGTCGCTTCTCGTACTGAGCAAAGTCGCCAGTGAGTCTCAGCTTCGTGAGGTTCTGGTGCAGGGACATACGGTGGTAGTGATGAAGCTCTCGCGCTGTGCCGACATCGTTCGTGAGGTCATAGCCGAGGACAACTACGACTTCATCTATGCCGAGCATCTCGGCAATCCAGCTCTAGAGCTACT
>CABQOJ010000101.1 GCA_902465775.1 uncultured Porphyromonas sp.
ATCTTAGACATGACGGTGTGGTATTTCTTTTATACTTCTACGATGTTTCTGAGATGACACAGCCCATCCATTAGCATCATCATGGTGTGGGTCTGCAATCAGACTGCAAAGTAACGGAATTATTTTGACAAAAGCAAATCCTCCACGAGCTAACTTATGCGTTTCGTAGGAAGTGGCCTAGTGCAAAAGCTCAGTCGTAGAGGAGGAAGAGTAACTTTCGCTAAGCCTCAGCCTAGCGAAAGTTACAGGGTGTGACTAGTTAAGTAGCAACTGTGTTTGCGTTTCGCTTGTAACACAATCCTCTATGAGTAGCACGTAGGAGCCTGGTGCAGGCAGGTAGATAATCATAGGATCATCCACAATCTGCTCGCTCTGATGTAGCATACCATCTGAGCTGTATAGCGATACACGTAGAGGATGCCCACTGGCTGAGGGATACAGTGTCACTCGCTCCTTCTGCTGAGCGATACGCAGTTGTAGAGGCTCTATATCTAATACTCCTCTCCACGAGCCATCGCCTAGGACAAAGGGCTTCCAGTTACGCTCCACAGCGATATCGGTAGTACTAGAGAGTGCCTCTGTGTCTTTTTTCGTTCCGTTGTAGAGGTTGACTTTAGCACTAGGCTCATCTAGCTCGGGAAGGGCCTCATATATCTTGTCTAGCTGCTCCGCAGACATACCGTTACCTACCACTCCGAGCATCTTCAATTGGGGCGTGTGCTGTAGGTCTAGCGTATGGATCTGATTACTTCCTAGATTGAGTACTTTCAGCTTTGGACAGCTGGAGAGGTCAATCTTTGTAAGCTGGTTTTTACCAAGATCTAAAGATTGGAGTTCGTTTAGTCCTTTGAGAGAGATGTCAACGAGTGCATTCTCAGGCAGGGCTAGGGTTGTAATACTAGACTTTGCAGGGAAGGTGATTTGCGAAATCTGATTGCCCTTAAGCTTGACACTTTCTAGTTTCTCGCAAGAGGAGAGATCTACCGCAGTCAGTTGGTTGCCCTCAGCCCATAGGTTTTTTAGAACCTTTTGAGCTGATAGGTCCAGCTTGCTCAGAGAGCACTTTGAGAGCCCTAGGTCTGTAAGCTGACTGTTTTTAGAGAGCGTCACCGAGGTAAGCCCGGAATTACCCGTTAGCATGAGGTAGGTGAGCTTTGGCATCGAGGATAGGAAAGCAACGTCCTTCAACTGAGTATTCATCACCATGAGCTGATTCATCTCTGGGGCATTGACGGTGAGCGATGTCAGTGGGTTGTCGCTACAGTTCAACTCCTTGAGACCTGTATAAGAGGATAGGTCCAGAGACGATATCTTATTCTTGTGGCACCAAAACTCCTCAAGAGGCACTTTGCCTTGGGGTAGCTTTAGCTCTGATATACTACACTCGTTGATTAGCAGATTGGTTAGATTCTGATTCTGCGTAAGGTCTAGACTAGTGATCCTGGCCATACGAGTACAGTCAAGATACTTCAGCTTCTTGCATGACGAGACGTTTAAGTTGGATAGATAATTCCCCGAACAGACAAGACGCTCTAACTCTGTACAGGCACTTACATCTAGCTCCTTGATCATGTTTCCAAAGACTTCTAGATTACCTAAGGCTTTGCTTGCAGAGAGATCTAGTGCTCCAATATTATTGTATGCGGCTTGTAGCACCCATAGATTAGGGCACTTTGTGACATCAAGCTCTATAAGCTTGCTAGCCATACAGTTGAGCTTAGCGATATCACCCGTTATGGTGATTGTTTGCTTCGTAGCAGGGCCTTTACATTCTGTCTCCACCTTACCTAGAGTATAGTCTTTTTTATTACCATCACCCCAGTCGATAGTCACAGTACTATTGTCACTATGCGTAGCAAGAGATAGGCTTATCTCTCCCTCAGCCTGGATAGACTTCATCGTGATAGTCTGTCCGAAGAGGATAGGTGTGTAAGTCAGAAGCAGTGCTGTGATAGCAATGCGGGATAGCTTGTAAATGTAGTGCATAGGTTATTTACTTGTTGATGATATACTTCAGGTGTAGGGTCTCACCATGGGTATTGCGAAGAGAAACGATATAGCATCCTGCAGGAAGGGCTAAATCGGATGCAAGCGAGGAGCCCTCTAAAGTGCATAAATTAACGACTGTCCACTCTGGAGAGTCGGAGCATATCCTACCCTCAGAATCTAGTCTAAGCTGAGGTGCTGGTGATAGGATGGGATCTACGCTCAGTATAGAAACATGATCCTTGTCTAGAGGTATGGAGTAACTCTCTAAGACAGAGCGAGCATAGACATGAGGATCCTCACTACTGTGCACGATAGCTACGAGACGGTACTTATTGGGCTCATAGCCTTGAATCTCTAGTGGCTCCGTCTGATGCTTGAATGAGCGAGCGTCACTCACCTCTAGAGGGAATCCATCCACTGGAGATAGTAGCTGTACGAGCTTACCATAGGTCGCACCCTTAGCTATCTGCTCCATTTCGTCTGAGTAAGCCTCAGGGAGAGCCGTGTTTTCTATTAAGTAGTAAGTCAGCTTCAGTGGGTGTGAGAGATCGACGTTAGGGTTGATACGTCCAGCAGTGACGATCTGAAACTTTTGAGTCTTAGGGTCTAGCTCCACACGGGGAGTCTCCATACGACATAGTGCTGGGTAGTTGTAACTCCTAGAGAAGAGATACTGGTGTATATCCTCTACCTCGCCGATACGCAGAGCAGGCGTGTAGATGGAGAGGTCGGCTAGTTGCAGGTAGTTATTGAGTGTACCGTAAGGTGTCAATAGATCCCGATCGTAAGTGAAGAGAGGAAGTGAGTCTACTCGAAAAGTCTCTGCTTGAGTCTTCATGTCGGGGACCGATGGAACAAAGCCACCCTCCTTCATTTGACCTGTGATGGTAACTAGGCAGAAGCGCTCTCGAGAAAACTTGTTGCTTTTGCGCGTGTCATGAATGATCGTCGAAAGCGCATTGACTAGATTGGTATACTTGGCTTGTCCTTTTTCATCTGCAGGGTCATAGTATAGCTCTATGATATGCTCGTTAAAACGGAAGTCATCGACCAACTCGTAGACCCTTAAAGGCTTATGTGTCGTCTGCATATGATCCACTGCGACTCCATTGACTTTACTAGGACGTAGATGAAGTAGGTGGGTGTAAGTATCTTCGGGGGCTTCGAGTATTATCGTCCCTTGACCATCAGGAGTCTCTTTGCCAGGCAAGAGTTGTACCTCATTGAGGCTGACTGTGCGTCTTGTCTCCTCATCATCGTACCAGTACTCCATTTCGATGGAGTTTACGATCTCACTCGAGTTGTTGGTAAAGTAAGCTTGATAGATCGCAGCTCGCAGATCTTTCTTTTCCTTTGAGAATGGGACGTAGTTAGGCCCATAGATGTCATCAAAAGAGACTTGAGCATATGGATTCTTGGGTGCAATGGCAGTAATCGTCTTAAACTGCCAGGCCTTTACCTTGCTATCCTTATAGCTCTGAAGAAGTTCTGCTGGTACACACAGTGTTATCTCCTCCATTCGCTTACTCTCTACAAAGTAAGTACCGCCCACCTTAGGCATTTGGGCCCCTGGGACAGTGATCGTTCGTAGTGAAGAGCACTTGTAGAGAGCCTTATTGGCAATCGATTGTAGCGTGCTGGGCAGCGTCAGAGACTTAAGGCTTTTGTACTGAGCTAGAGCTGCAGTTAACTCATTAGCGGGATAGTCCTCATAGCTAATCTCATCTGAATACTCATCAATAGATGTGTCAGATAGATCTAGGCTCTCTAGGCTTCGGCAACTGGCTCTCAGGGCCATTAGGTCTAGGTGGTTGATATGCCCCTTGACAATTAGCTCTGTCGCATCACTATGCTGGGCGAAGAGCGATTCGCCTGTTCCTGGCTCAGTCACTTCTACTGTAGGTGTTTGAGCGATAGCTGATAGTGACATCAAGCACATCAACATAAGCCCAAAGATAGCGGGTAGTTTGTATTTCATAGATTGATATTTATTGGTGAGTACTTTTTTCGTTGGAAGTTGAACGCCCTTAGACAGCGCAAGTTAGTAAAAACTCCTCACGTAGACCAACTCCAAGTTTCACAGCAAGTGTCCCCACATATTTGGAGAGAGTTTGCAGTTTTGCTCCTCGCGAGGGTCTATTGAGACGCTTGCAGATTACAGGGCGACGTTGAATGCCCCTGAGTTCAGGCTCTAGGGCTCCTCTTATTATCTTTGCACCGTCTACTTAATGAGGCAGTGACCTAGTAACTAACGATGACCTTTTGGCCCAAAAGCGCTTTACAAGGCGGTCACCACTGGTTCCAGTGGATGACCTCGTCGGGGCGCTTGCGCTTCTTCTCACGGGTCGGCTGCTCCGAATAGCCGAGGAGGATGTCTAGGACTACCTGACGGTTGGTGGGGATGCCGAGCTCCTTGCGTAGAGCCGAGTCATTGATCCAGCCAAGGATACAGCTCCCGACACCCTCCGCCTGTGCGGCCAGGACGATGTGCGCCACGAGGATGCCTAGATCTATGGGGCGATAATCCACACCCATCACGCGGCTCCCCATACGCGCTATCCAGCGTCCCCGCTCTGCCACGATAAGTAGGTGAGCGGGTGCTTCTAGTGCGAACTTATTCATATTAGTCACCCCCTTGATGACCGCCTGCCCCACCCGCTGCACAGCCTCTGGCTCGGAGACCGCTACGATACTCCAGGGCTGCTGATTGGTCGCTGAGGGTGCCAGCATGGCGTTGTGCAGGATACGCTCCAGCACGTCCTGTGGTACGGGGCGGTCGGCAAATCTACGATCGCTCTGACGCTCCCGATAGAGAGCATATAGGTCTTCTGCTTTCATAGCTACAGTGGTTTAGTCGAAGGAGCGCAGACGAGCAATGTACTTGCCCAAGATGTCAAACTCGAGGTTGACCACGCTCCCCTCCTTAAAGTACTTGAAGTTGGTATGCTCTAGGGTATAAGGGATGATTGCCACCTCGAATGAGTTTTCCTGCGAATTGCAAACGGTGAGGCTCACGCCGTTGACCGTCACGGAGCCTTTCTCGACCGTCATATAGCCCTGGCGCATCATCTCACGATCCACCTCATAGGCGAAGGTAAAATAGTGGCTTCCGTCCATCTCGCGAATGGCCGTACAGCGAGCCGTCTGATCCACATGTCCCTGCACGATGTGACCGTCCAGACGACCTCCGAGCATCATGCTACGCTCCACATTGACATAGTCGCCCACCTGTAGGAGTCCCAGATTACTACGGTCCAGCGTCTCCT
>CABQOJ010000102.1 GCA_902465775.1 uncultured Porphyromonas sp.
GGCTATCCAAAACGATGTACTTCAAAGCACTCCGCTCATTTCTAAATCGTTACCTATCCGCATCTTCCCAAACGGTAACCTCTTACTTCTCAGCTAGATAGTCCGAAACCAAAAAATTCGGGAGGAACGAACAAATTCTTCGGAACTTTGATTCCTTTCTTCGGAAGTTTCATTTCATTCTTCCGAAGTTTCGTTTCGGTCCTCCGTGGGGAATTTTCGTTTGCTCCGTGGAGCTTCACGACTTCCTCGGGAGCAATTGAATGTGAGGATGGACTGAACGGCTGATTTGCGAGATTAAAAAGTTTGTCTTACCTTTGCCTCCACGTGATGACAAGAGGCACCGAAGAGGTCTTGGATCGCAGTGGATGGATTTGATAAGCTTGCAACCACTTAGAAAAATGCTAAAAACTTACCTCCCCACCTCTCTCGAAGAGATCGCCGGAGGACCTTTCTAAGCAAGCATAGAGACATCGAAAGCACCCCACGAGCTGATCCGTCAGACTGGTGGGGTGCTCTCTTGTTGTGGCGAGAGACTTTTGCTTAGTCAAGAAGTCTCAACTCAACACTTATTTATCTCAATAGTATATCAGCAGTATGAACTACTTCTTTACATCAGAATCGGTGTCTGAAGGACATCCAGATAAGGTGGCAGACCAAGTGTCAGATGCCATCGTGGATCAGCTCCTAGCGGGTGATCCTAACTCGCGTGTCGCCTGTGAGACGCTTGTCACTACGGGACAGGTGATCGTGTCGGGCGAGGTGCGTAGCAATGCTTATGTAGATCTAGATGCGACGGTGAGACGGGTCGTCGATCGTATCGGGTACAATAAGCCTGAGTATGGCTTTGACGCTCGTAGCTGTGGCATATTGAGCGCCATCCATGATCAGAGCAACGACATCAACCGTGGCGTGGATCGTGGCAATCCTGAGGAGCAGGGCGCTGGCGACCAGGGGATGATGTTTGGTTATGCAACGACCGAGACGGCCAACTATATGCCTCTGCCTCTGGACCTCTCTAATGCGCTCCTCTTCGAGCTTGCTGAGATACGCAAGAAGGAGCCCGAGCTGATGCCTTACCTACGACCAGATGCCAAGAGCCAGGTGACGGTAGAGTATGATGAGAATAACCACCCCGTGCGCATTGACACGATCGTCTTGAGCACGCAGCACGATGAGTTTATCAAGCCTACCAACGACTCTTACGAGGCGCAGCATGCGGCCGACCTGAAGATGCAGGAGCAAATAACGGAGGATATACGCCGCTATCTGCTCCCTCGTGTGGAGAAGTACTATCCGCAGTACGCAGACCTCTTTGCAGTACAGGAGTATCGTCTGCTGGTCAACCCGACGGGCAAGTTTGTCATCGGTGGCCCTCACGGAGACACAGGACTCACAGGGCGTAAGATCATCGTGGACACTTACGGTGGGCGCGCTTCCCATGGTGGTGGCGCTTTCTCGGGCAAGGATAGCTCTAAGGTAGACCGCTCTGGAGCCTATGCAGCTCGCCACATTGCCAAAAACATGGTGGCTGCGGGCATTTGCTCAGAGATGCTGGTGCAGATCTCCTACGCTATCGGTGTCGCAGAGCCTGTGAGCATCTACGTCCACACCTCGGGTAAGAAGATCAATATGAGCGATGGCGAGATAGCGCAGCGAGTCCTGCGCATCTTTGACCTGAGACCGTACGCTATCGAGCAGCGCTTTGACCTACGCAAGCCGATCTATGAGGAGACTGCTGCTTATGGTCACTTCGGACGTGATGTGCGTCGGGTCAAGAAGAGCTTCGAGACATTCCACAGAGGCACTATCGAGATAGAGGTCGAGCTCTTCCCCTGGGAGAAGCTGGACTATGTGGAGCGGATACAGCAGGAGTTTGGACTCTAATATCTGCTAGGTCTATGCCTCGTCTCTCGGATAGCCTCAAGGCTAAGGAGCGGCTCTTGCTGCAAACCTATCTCAAGGCGCAGGGGATGAACCGTAGCCGTGTGCGTGAAGCTATCTTAGATCTGATAGGAGAGCAGATGGGCATCTTCTCGTCGGAGGATCTGATAGCACTCGCCAAGGAGCGACAGATGGCTATCGGAGAGTCTTCAATCTATAGCTGCATAGACCTCTTTGTCAAGATCGGTATCCTGTTACCTCTGCCGATGGGGCTAGCAGGGTCATTGGTGCGGAAGTCACTGTGTCATGGTAAGGCTTTACTGCTGTGCCGGCACTGTGGCTCCGCATTGCTACATCGTAGCGTAGCGGCACTGACGGAGCTACAGACGGTCACGCCGCCTCGCTTCAGCGACGTCACGCCACTACTGCTCTACTGGGGGGTCTGCCCTCAGTGCTATCGCCTCGGACGACGATAGGACTACACGGCAGTACAATCTAGTACTGCCCTCTGGAAGCGCTGGGTGAGGAATGCTAATCGGTTAAGCATTAGAAGGTTGATGCCGTATTAAACGAAAAAGTTCTATTAGCCTCTAAAGGGATATTCCTGCAAGAACCGACTCGGGCGTTAGCGCTCTGGAGAGGGGTTCGCTATACACCTATTATTATATGAGGCAACAGAAACATCTCATCTCTGGGTGGCGCTATGTGATGCTACCGTGCTTATTACTGCTTACGCTGACGCTTTCGGCGCAGCAACCGGATACGCTCGTGCTGACGCTAGACCAGAGCATCACTCTCGGACTGGAGCAGAGCCCGATGGTGCTGGGCAAGGATGTGGCGCTGGTCAACCAAATGTATGCTGAGCGGGAGGCGCAGAGCGCTCTCTACCCGCAACTATCGCTCTCGGGCAACTACGGCTACACGCTCAAGAAGCAGCGCATCTACTTCGACGGAATGCCAGGTATGGGCGCTATGCCTGGCATGGAAAACGGTATTGAGGTGGGGCGTACGCACAATATACAGGTAGGGCTACAGGCTGGTATGCCACTCGTCAATGCGACGCTCTGGAAGGCGCTGCAGATCAATCGCACTCAGGTTGACCTAGCACTACAGCAAGCCTCGCAGTCTCGTCAGGAGTTGGTCGGGCAGATCAAGAAAGCGTTCTACACGGTGCTCCTTGCTCAGGAGTCTTGCGAGACGTTGCAACGTAGTCTACGCAATGCGGAGCTGAACCTCGAGCGGGTTACTCAGCGGTACGAGGCGGGGCTCGTGGCGGAGTACGACAAGATGCGTGCTGAGGTACAGTACGCCAATATCAAGCCCTCGGTACTGCAGGCGGAGCAGGGCGTTGACCTAGCCTATATGCAGTTGGCGGTACTCCTAGGACTAGACCCACACACAGGTCTGCGACTGGTGGGACACCTTCAGGACTATCAAGCCGAGAGCCAGCAACTCATAGCGCAGGTGCCGACGACTGACTCGCTTTGGCTCACAACCAATCCAACCTTGCGGGCGCTAGAGCTACAGCAACAGATAGCGGACGAGAGTATCAAGCTCTCCAAGCTGAGCTGGGTGCCCTCGATATCACTAGGGGCAAACTACAATTACAACTTCTCGTCAAACGACTTTGACCTCTCTAAGAGTCGTCTCTGGGTTCCCTTTTCTGTCGTGAGCCTACAGTTTCAATTTCCACTCTTCACAGGGCTTAAGAACTACTACACGACGCGACAAGCCAAGGGGCGAGCCTTGCTCCTGAAGCTCCAGCGACAAGATGCTGAGCGGTCACTCACGCTCGGTATGCAGCATCAGCGAGACCAGGCGCGCAAGGCTCAAGAGCAGTACAATACGGCGACGCAGATACAGGCGACAGCCGAGCGGGGCTACACCATCGCACAGCGTATGTACGACAAGGGGATGGGTACGCTCCTAGAGGTCAACGATGCTGAGCTGGCGCTCCTGCAGGCTCGTCTCAATCAGACACAAGCGCTCTACGACTACCTCATAGCGGGCGTAGAGATAGAGCAACTCATAGCCCCCGAGACACCGCTCTCCGCTGATCCACGCAGTGATTACGAGGAGCGTCTCAACTCGATCAAACGAATGACACGATACTTCTAGCGATACAAACCATTTTAAGACAAACAGACTATCCTATGTTTCTCTCTATACGTACAGTTGCTCCCATAGCACTGAGCTTAGTTCTTCTATCTCTTACCAGTTGTAGCTCTGCGAGCAAGGATGGCAAGACGACCTTTTCGCACACGATCGACTCGACAGACATCAAGCATGTAGAGGTGGCGACCGTCTCGGTGCAGACGCTCCCAGACCTGCAAGAGTACACCAGCACGGTCGAGGCTAAGGTGACTAATCAGATAGCACCGCAGATGGCTTCGCGCATCAAGCGCATCTATGTAGAAGTGGGGCAGCAGGTCTCTCGTGGGCAGCTCCTCGCTGAGATGGATCACAGCCAGCTGGAGCAGGCGCGTCTACAGCTCGAGGAGCGCAAGAGCGCACTGGCTCGTATAGATGAGCTCTACAAGATAGGCGGTATATCACAGTCGGAGTGGGAGGCGACACGGCGAGCCCTCACACTGGCTCAGACGAGCTACAATAATATAAAGGAGAACACACAGCTCCGTAGCCCTATCGCAGGGGTGGTCACAGCGCGCAACTACGATGCGGGCGACATGATGTCTCCGCAGATGCCTCTGCTCGTCGTGGAGCAGGTCAACCCAGTGGTGCTACGGGTCAATCCCTCGGAGCGTTACTACGGTCAGATGACCAAAGGGATGCCTGTGACGATTACTTCGGAGTCCCTGCCTGACGAGACTTTTGCCGGTAAGATTTCGCTGAAGTACCCGACGATCAATCCACAGACCCACACCTTTACGATGGAGGTTGAGGCGACCAATCCTGAGCGCAAGCTGGTGCCTGGTCAGTACGCCCGCGTCTCGATCAATCTAGGCGACAAGGAGTACACGGTGGTCCCGACAGAGAGCATCGTCAAGCAGATAGGTAGCGCCGAGCAGTGCGTCTACATCGTACGAGACGGCATCGCCCATCGGCAGGTGGTCCTCGTAGAGCGTACCATTGGCAAGTATACAGCCATCAGTGAGGGCGTTTCGCCAGGCGATGTCGTAGTCACGACTGGCGCCAGCATCCTGTCCGATCAGATGCCTGTACAGGTTTCGCAGGCTCAGCAGTAATCTCTCCCAATACACAGCACTTCGCCTTTAGCTTATGAGTCTTTATCAATCAGCCGTCCGCCGTCCTGTCACCACGATCATGATCTTCGTCGGGGTGGTCGTCCTGGGTCTCTTTGCCCTGACACGCCTGCCGATAGATC
>CABQOJ010000103.1 GCA_902465775.1 uncultured Porphyromonas sp.
TCAAGGAGCTCATCCCGCGCCAGCAGTTTGACATAGCCATCCAAGCCGCCATCGGCGCTAAGATCATCGCCCGTGAGACCGTCAAGGCAGTTCGCAAAGATGTGACAGCCAAGTGCTACGGTGGTGATATCAGCCGTAAGCGTAAGCTACTAGAGAAGCAGAAAGAGGGTAAGAAGCGTATGAAGCAGATCGGCAACGTGGAGATCCCGCAGAAAGCCTTCCTCGCTGTCCTCAAGCTCGACTAAAGCCCCTCCACAGCTCATCTTATCGCCACAGCCTAGGCTAACGTCTAGGCTACCCACTTGTCCCCCGCAAGCAACACTCACCTAGCCAAACCATCTAGATCATGCCATCCCTAAAGCCTACACAGCAGAAGCAGCTCCGCAAGCCGCAAGCCTCTCTCGACCGCACGACCGAGGGACGCGTACCACCTCAAGCCACAGATATTGAGGAGGCTGTGCTGGGCGCCATACTACTGGAGAAGGAGGCCTTCTCCGAGATCAGCACTATCCTAGAGCCCGAGAGCTTCTATATCAATGCGCACCAGATCATCTTTGAGGTCATGCGTGACCTCAGTCTGGAGGAGCAGCCGATAGACCTACATACCGTCAGCCAGCGACTACAGCGTGATGGCAAGCTGGACCAGGTCGGGGGGATGCCCTTCCTCGTCGACCTCTCCAACCGTGTCATCAGTGCGGCCAACCTCGAGTACCACGCCATGATTGTGGCGCAAAAAGCCCTCAGTCGCAATCTAATCAAGTTCTCTACCGAGGTACTCACCTCTGCCTACGAAGATACCATCGACATAGAGGATCAGATGGAGACTGCCGAAGGGTCACTCTTTGCGCTTTCACAAAAGCATCTTCGCAAAGACGTACAGCCGATCAATACGGTCCTCAAAGTTGCCATCGATGATATCAAGGCAGCCGCCAATAGTGCCGAGGGTATCAGCGGTATCTCCTCAGGCTTTGACGGCATCGATGCGATGACAGCTGGGTGGCAGAAGTCAGACCTCATCATCATCGCTGCGCGCCCCGCTATCGGTAAGACAGCTTTCGTTCTCTCCATGGCCAAGTACATTGCTGTGGACAATAAGATCCCCGTAGCTCTCTTCAACCTAGAGATGAGCAGCGTGCAGCTAGTCAAGCGTCTTATCAGTAACGTCTGTGAGCTCCCTGGCGAAAAGCTCAAGAGCGGTCAGCTCGAGCAGTTTGAGTGGACCCAGCTTGATGAGCGTATCAGCGTCTTGGAGAATACGCCCCTCTACATTGACGACACGCCTAGTCTCTCCGTCTTCGAGCTACGTACCAAGGTGCGCCGTCTCGTACGAGAGCACGACATCAAGATCATCATCATCGACTACCTCCAGCTGATGAATGCCAGCGGGATGAACTTTGGCAACCGCGAGCAAGAGGTCAGTACCATCTCCCGCTCGCTCAAGATGCTAGCCAAGGAGCTTGACATCCCCATCATCGCCCTCTCACAGCTCAACCGTGCTGTCGAGCTCCGCAAGAACGACAGCGGTACCAATAGCAAGGTGCCTCAGCTCTCCGACCTGCGTGAGTCAGGTGCTATCGAGCAGGATGCCGATATGGTCTGCTTCCTGCACAGACCCGAGGTATATGGGATCATGCAGGATGACAACGGAGACACCAAGGGTATCGGCTACTTCATCATTGCCAAGCACCGTAACGGTCCCATCGGCGATGTGCGTATCGGCTTCCGTGGCGAGTTTGCCAAGTTCTACCCACTCGAAGAGGCAAACATGCACTACACCTCCCAGATCAATGGCGTCAAAGCAAGACAGACATCATCTGCCACGCCAGGAGTCACGCCAGGCGCAGAAGCTGGCAGTCCCTTCGGGCAAACCTTTAACGTCGGTGCCTCTGACTTCAACCCGATGGCCTCTGACGACGAGGAGAGCGACTTCCCCTACTAGCACAGAGCTAGCCTAAGACACCTGACGCTGTCGCTCCTTTGCGATAGCTTAAAACGAAGAGAATACTCAACTGCCTGATGCGGTTGAGTATTCTCTTCGTTTGTATAAGTAGCTCTTCTATCGAGAGAGGACTACTTCTTCTTCGGAGCTTTTTGGACTACCTGGAACTCTAGGTAATACGAATTTTCGCCTTCTACTCTCGTACAGTAGATAGAGCCCCACATTGGCCCCTCGGGGAATTGCTTCATATTGTACCCCTCATAGTTTAGCTGTCCACTCTTATACTTTGATGCTTGCAGATTTTCTGTAAAGCCGTAGAGGGTCAGGAGACCTCGGAGCACCTTGATATCCTCCTCAGATCCCTCGTGAGCAGCCTTGACTACATCCTTCTTAAATATAGGTCTCGTCCAGCAGTCGAAGTACACATCATCCTTCTTCACAAAGTGGTAAAAGAGTTCTATGATGAAGCGGCCGTCTGTATATTTTCCATTCTCATCCTTAGGAGCCTGCATGCGAATTATGTTGTGATCATCTTCGTCGCCACCCTCATTGGTATGAAGCGTCCAGCCATACTTCATATTGGCAGCGATGAGCTGCTTTTGAGTATCCTTGCTTTCAGCTAGATCAGGGAAGAAGGGTATATATATCGGAGAGATCGTCGTGTCTGGACTATTTAAGCCGATGTAGCGATTCGCCGAACCAGCATTTAGGTTGATGACGGTCACGTTGGCAGTTTTGGTTTGATCCTTAGCCACTACCGTGATAACAGCCTCGCCCTCCTTGACACCAGTCACCAGTCCCTTATCGTCTACCTTAGCTACCGACTCATCAGAGGAGGTACAGCTGTAGGCGACACCACTAGGCTTGGTCAAGATAGTCAACGGTTGCGACTCACCGACTTTTAGCAGTAAGTTCTCAGGCTTCACACTGAGCCGGACTTTGTCGTTAGTTGGTTCTTCGTTCTTGTTGCAAGCTCCGAAGAGCGTTAGCGTGGCCAGAGCCACTAGGAGCATACAGATCTTTTGTTTCATAGGAGAGTTTGTATTGCTTAGCGTTATATGATTAAGTAGTGGTGCAAAGGTACCGTTTTTACATCAGATACGGTTTACAACTAGGCTGGAAATAGTGCAAACACCTCCGTGGGGATTTTCGATTCTTCACCGAGGAACGGAGTAATTCATCCGAAGAATGAAGTAAAACTTCGGAAGAATGATTTCAAAGTTCGGAAGAATGATTTCAAAGTTCGGAAGAATTTCTGATTTCCTCCATGGAGATTTCCGAATACCTCAAGAGAAAACATGATTCGTCGGGAAGTTACCGAACCTGTCCGAGCTGATTCGCAACCCTTAGCCAGGCCTTTGCTTGTTTCCTCCTTATGAAAATGGATTTTCATCTAGGTGAAAATGGATTTTCCTCCGTATGAAAATAAAGTTTCGTCCGTATGAAACGGAGGAGAGGCAGGCGGTTGAGTGCTTTTTCGTACATTTGTAAGCGATAGCAGTCGGGCTAGCTAGCGCTGACTGCGACAGACCTTTTTTATCTCAGTAGACTTTATCGATCTCATCGTGCTATGCAAGAGCCAAACAAACCTAGAGTGATCATCAGCGGAGGCGGTACCGGTGGACATATCAACCCCGCCCTAGCTATTGCCGACGAGGTACGTCGACGCTATCCGGAGAGTCAGATACTTTTCGTCGGAGCCCTGGGACGTATGGAGATGGAGCGTGTCCCAGTTGCAGGCTATGAGATCGTAGGCCTGCCGGTCATGGGGATGGATCGCAAGCGTCTCTGGCGCAACTTTAAGGTGCTGCGCTCTCTGATCAAGAGCCGCCTGATGGTTCGCAAGACTTTGGCAGACTTTCATCCCGATCTAGCCGTCGGTGTGGGTGGCTATGCGAGCGCCCCCACGCTCAAGGAGGCTCAGCGTAGCGGTATCCCGACGCTCCTACAGGAGCAAAACAGCTATGCTGGCGTGACCAATAAGCTCCTGGCTCGTGAGGCAAAGTGTATCTGCGTCGCTTACCCAGGTATGGAGCGCTTCTTCCCGAGTGATCGGATCATCCTAACGGGCAATCCCGTACGCCACGCTATTGAGTACAACCATACGACCCGTGAGGAGGCGTGCGCTTACTTTGCTCTCCCCTCTTCACTGTCACGCACTATCTTGGTCATGGGCGGTAGTCTAGGGGCTAGGACGATCAATGAGGCGGTCGTGGCTGCACTACCTGAGTGGAGCAAGCTAGGCTATCAATTGATCTGGCAGACGGGACGTAGCTACGAGCATGAAGCACAGGAGCTGATCAAGGAGTATGATATTAGTAAGCGAGCTTATGTCTCGGCTTACGTAGAGCGCATGGATCTAGCTTACCGTCTGGCCGATGTGGCGGTGTCTCGTGCGGGTGCCCTGAGCGTCTCGGAGCTTTGTCTCTCGGAGCTACCAGCCATCCTAATTCCTTCGCCCAATGTGGCTGAGGATCATCAGACGAAAAATGCGCGTGCGCTCTCTACGCGTGGAGCTGCAATACTCCTTCCAGATAGCGAAGCGGTAGGTCAGATGGGGCTCACCATCACTGAGCTACTCAAAGATGAGACGCGGAGAGAGGAGATGAAGGCGGCGCTCCGTGACCTTGCCACACCGCAAGCTGTAGAGCGCATCGTGGATCAGATGGAGCTACTGTGGTAGTCTCTTTTTACTTTGCAAAGACCATTCGCTAACGCATGAGTTACGTTTATTTTATCGGTATCGGAGGTGCTGGCATGAGTGCTCTAGCACGTTACTATCACCTCAAGGGGTGCAACGTGTCGGGCTATGACCGCTCACACAACATGTACACCGACGAGCTAGAGCAGCTAGGCATCGCTATACACTACGACAGCGACGCCTCGTGGCTGGAGAGCGCTCCGATGACTCCTGACAATACGCTAGTCATCTACACGCCTGCCATACCGCACGACCACCCTGAGCTATGCTATCTGCGTAGTCATCACTTCCGTGTGCTGAAGCGCGCCGAGGCGCTTGGCGTCATAGCCGAGAGCTATCACACACTGGCTGTAGCTGGTTCGCATGGCAAGACCACGACGACCAACATGCTAGCGCATATCCTAGATGGTGCCAAGGAGGTGGGCTGTACCGCCTTCATCGGTGGACTGGCTGTGGATACGGGCTCTAACTTTATCTACTCCGACCACTCCGATCTGCTGGTGGTAGAGGCGGACGAGTATGACCGCTCGTTCCTACACCTCAACCCTT
>CABQOJ010000104.1 GCA_902465775.1 uncultured Porphyromonas sp.
GGTCAAGAAGTTGGAGACGGTCTACGCTATCTCCAAGCGCTACGGAGTCTCCGAGGAGGAGATCTACCGGCTTAACGAAGGCAGTCAGTGGGGTATCCGTGAGGGGCAGACGCTCTTGATCCCTCAGCGCAAGCCTGACACGATCTATGTTGAGGCACCTGCTGTCGTGCAGGCGGAGCCTGGCATTCACGTGGTGCAGTCTGGCGAGACGCTCTACAGCATTAGCCGTAAGTATGGCTTGACGGTGAGCCAGCTCCTCGACCTTAATCCGCAGAAGCATGATGCGCAGATCGCAGCAGGGGAGCGGATCGTGGTGGTCTCTGGAGCTAAGCTTAAGCAGGAGCCCAGCCCGCTAAGCGGTACGCAGATAGAGCAGGTCCGGGTGGCTCTGATATTACCCCTACGAGAGAGTGGCCAGCCTAGTCGCTATCTGCACTTTTACGAGGGGGCGCTCCTAGCTATCGAGCGATTGCAGCGCCAGGGTATAAACATTGATCTGCAGGTTGATGCGGCTGTCAATCGCTCAGCACTGGAGCAACTTCTCAAGAACAAAGAGGGTCAGCAGTACGACCTAATCATCGGAGGAGACTCGGAGCAGAGCGTGGAGCTACTGGCTCAGCACGCTAAGGCTCAGCAGGCGGTCTATCTCTCGCCTTTCGTATGGCAGAGTGGCAAGGGGCAGTTGTACGACCACTTCTTCCAGCTCAATCCCGCACAGTACCGTGTCACGGAGCGATTACAGCGAGCTTTTGCCAGTCGCTATGCGAACTACGAAGTGCTACTCGTGCGTTGTGGCGAGGGTGATCAGGCGGACAAGTTTAAGGCGATCGAGAGTGCCTGTCGTGAGGCTGGCATTTCCGTGCAGAGTCGCTCTCTGCGAGAGCTAACGATAGGGCAGTGGCCTCGTCAGAGCGGTAAGAAGTGCGTGATACTACTCAACTCTAGCAAGAAGGCGGACCTTACGGCTGTACTAGACGCAATGCGTGATGCACAGCTCTCGACGAGTGACTACCAGCTCTTCGGATATCCGCAGTGGCAGACTTACGGCAAGGAGATAGATGAGCGCCTGCGAGAGGTGCGAGCCACGATCTTCTCCACCTTTTACTGGAACAAGGAGCTTCCTGAGAGCCAGCGTGTCCAGGAGGCGTACAAGCATTGGTACGGACGTGATATAGAGGAGGGCTACCCGAGCTATGCACTACTGGGATATGACGTGGTGCGCTACTTTATCGCAGCTCTATCGTCCTATGGACGGGGCTTCCAGCAGTTCCAGTATCAGTTGCCAAAGGATGGCTTGCAGTCCGGCTTCCTCTTTGCACCAGCCATCACGGGGCGCAGCTCTGGGCGAGGGGGATATACGAACTTGAACCTTTTCTTCATCACCTATAGTCCACGTGGGGAGCAGCGTCAGCAGATCCCCCTAGCAGAGTAAGTAAGCACTATGCGAAGTCCTAAGAAATGGTGGAGCGGACTGCTCCTCTTGCTCCTCACCTCAGTCATACCACTGCAGGCTCAGCGCTCGCAACTGAAGCCTCTGGAGGTGCGTATAGGTGGCGGAGGTGGCGCCAGTGGCTCACTCGTAGACCTAGTGCCACGTGTGGAGATGCTTCCTCACCTAGGGGCGATGGGTTATGTGGCGGTGCTACTGACCAATCAGAAATATACGGGCATGACGATGCGCCTCTCCTACGAGCAGCGTGGCTGGCGAGAGGTCTACACCCAGCCGATCGCGTATAGCTTTGCGAGAGATATGGACTTCATTGACTTGACGCTTATGGCGCACCTTTACTACCCCTTTGGCAACTTTCAGCTGGGGCTAGAGGTGGGACCAAACGTGGGCTACATCATACGAGACGTGAGCAGCCCCACACCGAGCGAGGAGACGAGAGCTGTCGTGAAGAGACGGCATGTCTATCCGCTCGTGAGCAAGTTCTCGTGGGGCCTCAAGGGCGGACCCGTCTTGAGCCTAGACATAGCTAAGAGGCATAGGATCACGCTGAGCGGACACTTCTACTACGGTCTGAGCGACCTCTTTGCCACGACGGTGCGCGACGACTATGGCCGTGCGGGCGAGCTGGGCGTCACGATGGGGCTGGGCTATTACTTTAGAGTGCGCTGATGCTGGTCTTACTGCTCCTCTTCACCTCAATCCTCTTTGTGCTAGCCTATCCGCTGCTACCGATCACGTGGGCAGGTATTGTAGCTTTCGGCGGGGGAGCGCTCCTGTCTACATGGACTTATCTATGGGGCTACCGATGGCTGTACCATCAGCCCGCTCCGCAGGAACCTAGCGAACTGCTAGCCCTCCCATTCGAACCGCTGAAGGAATATTGGAAGAGGGTAAAGCAGACCCGCTTCCTCCTCTATGCAATCCTCGCTGTAGTTATCTATCTGTTCCTCGCATGGAGCAATCAAGCACTTGTCTCCGTCTGGCCTGAGGGGTGGGGCGGCGCTTGGCTACGCAACTGGAGCAAGGCATCTCAGGAGGCGCAAGCTACACTCATAGAGGGTGCGAACTTATGGGTACTCTTCCTCACCGTGGGAGTGCTGACACCAATTGCCGAGGAGCTCTTCTTTCGAGGGGCGCTCATGGGGTGGATGATGCTAAGGCGCTTTCCCCGATGGATCGTCATCCTTCTGCCTGCGCTTCTCTTTGCCGTGATGCACCTCAACCCCGTGGGGATGCTGCCGATCTTCTTCCTGGCTCTCTTGCTGGGGTACCTGCGCTGGGCTACAGGCTCGCTCTGGTCATCGGTAGGGCTACACATTTGCAATAACCTTTTAGTCTTGGGTGTCTATGGCTTCTAATGATAGCTTTCTCTCGCAGGTCGTCAGTCGAATGCGCTCTAGTGAGGTCCCGCTGAGGGATCAGTTGGTGGTGGTGCCGACGAAGCGTGCAGCGACCTTCCTACAGCGTGAGCTGGTGACACAGCTACAGGATAAGCCTGCGACGATTTTGCCTCGTATCGTCACCATCGATGAGTGGATCACTGAGATGTCTGGGCGGGTTATTCTAGACAATACGGCACTCATCTCGATACTCTATGAGGTCTATGCAACCTATCTAGCCAATCAGAAGCTGGGGCAGGTGGAGACAGATCAGATGCTCTCCCTGAGCCAGACGGAGCGCATGCTACGAGACTTCCAAGATATGGATCTAGCCTTGGCAGATGTGGAGATGCTCCTGATCAACCTAGAGAATCTAGATGACCTAGACAGCTACGCCTATCTAGACGAAGAGGAGCGAGAGGCTATCAAAGAGTTTTGGCGCGGACTCTCAGACCAGGACTTGGATAGTCCACAGGGAGGGTATCGCCACTTTGCCACGGTATGGCGAGACATTTACCAGCTATTTAATGTGCGTTTAGCCGATCTTAAGGTCGCTTACCGAGCAGGAGCTTATAGGATCGTGGCGGAGGATACCTTTACAAGTGATGATCTGCTCAGAGCGCTACAGCGTTACAGCGGTTCGGCAGTTAGTCTCGTCAACTTCGTCGGGCTGTACAACCTGACACCCGCAGAGCGAGAAATCATCAAGAAGCTCCAAAGCGCTGATGCCGATGCGCTACAGGTGCAGCTCTACTGGCAGAGGGTATCGATAGACGCTAAGGGAGACTTTAATAAGCATCTCTACAATACGATAGATCAAAACGCCAAGCTCCTCGGAGGAGTCGTTCTAGACGAAGACTTTGACCATAAGTATGCGCCAGAGGTACACCTGCTCTCGCTCAACTCAACCATTCAACAGCCACAAGTGGTCAACGACCTCATCGCTGAGATCACTCAGGAAGATGGCACAGCGCTCGAGGAGCTACGCATAGCTATCGTGCTCAACGATGAGAAGACGCTCATCCCGCTGATGAACTCGCTCAAGCAGCCTGCCTGCACCTCGCTCAACGTGACGATGGGCTATCCTCTCCAGTATACCTCTGTGGCGACGTGGATACGCCGATACCTTAATATATATGGTCTCGTATCCTCGTCGGAGACAAGGGTGGAGCGTGTCAAGCTCACCTGTTCGCGCTTGAAGCTCTGGCTGACTGCACCCTTGACACGAAAGCTCTTTGGCGACCTTACGACTGCGCTGATGGATCGGATCGCTCTGCACCACTACGCCATCACAGCGTCAGAGCTTCGCACGATCATAGAGGAGGTTGCCAGAGATGCCGATGAGGCGGTGCGACAGCGTCTACTAGATCTGCTCACGCCCAGTCTCACGGGGGTAGGGCTACTCACTCGTACAGGTCAGCTACTAGAGCTGCTCAAAGGGTTGACGCCAGCGCCAGACGAAGAGACAGAGGAAGAGACAGACGATGACGAGTCGATAGATCACGTAATCCTATCGGAAGCTCTAGACCAAATCGTCCGCTACGTCACGCAGGTGTCCAATCTGCTACAGTCAAGCGAGGGCATACATCATTTACTAAACGCTCCGAAGCCTGTGGCTTATCTCTTGGAGCAACTGATGGCTGTGGGGAGTATTCCCTTCGAGGGAGCTCCGCTGGAGGGCTTGCAGGTGATGGGTTTCTTGGAGACACGTACGCTCACCTTTGACTATGTAATCATGCTCAACGTGCAGGAGGGCGATCTGCCTAAGTCAAGCCATACCACGACGCTCATCCCCGATATGCTACGGAGCGCCTTCGGTATGACCACTTACCGTACGGAGGACGATACCAATGCTTACCACTTCTACCGCCTCATACAGGGGGCTAAGCGGGTTTATCTACTCCAAGACACACGTCCTAAGAGTATCTCCTCAATGGAGCCTTCGCGCTATGTGGACCAGATACGCTACTTGACGAACTTGTCGCTAGATGAGTCCACTTATGCTGACTCGCTAGATGCTAGGAATGAGCAGGAGCAGACTGTGGCTAAAACTGACGAGGAGGTGCATAGCTACATGGAGCAGATAGCTTCGGGTGAGAAGACTTTCTCTCCCTCTGACTTGATCACCTACTACAATTGCGCTTACCAGTTTTACCTCAAGAAGATAAAAGGTATCGGAGAGCCACGCCAAGAGCCAGGTGTCGTGACGCAGATCGAGCTTGGCTCCATGGTGCACGCTTATCTGGAGTGGTTTTACAAAGGGCTGAAAAAGACGAGCGAAGTCTCAGACCTAGAGCACACGGTGAGCCGCGCCAAGCTGCAAGAACTCTA
>CABQOJ010000105.1 GCA_902465775.1 uncultured Porphyromonas sp.
CCATTTACTTACCCGCAATCCTCTCCCTAATGCCCTTCCCCCTAATAGTTCCTCCCTTGGAACTCGAAAGTTCCTCCCTTGGAACTAAAAAGTTCCAAGGCTGGAACCATTATGGAACTTTTACAACTGCACCCGTCTCCCCATACGAAGCAACTAACGATAGCATGGCGGTCTGCTCCGTACTATAGGACGCTTATGGCCAAGTATTAGGGCAAAACAAACTTAAATACCAATGTTTAGGTATTGATTTGCGTAGGCTCTCCTTCATACCTTTGCATAGCAATCAGACAACCAGTTTTTTCTAAGCAAATAAAGTATATGAAGAAGACAATCCTACTCTCTCTAGCGGCGCTTATGACGCTGCTACTATGTGCTTCGTGCAACAAGGACAATAACGAGCCGAAGCCTGCGACCAAAAAGATCGTCGTAGACGCTTCCGACTACACGAAGTGGGTATACATCAACTTTGACAAGGGCGAAGTGGTCAACGTATCCGCTCCTGAGACCGATCTGTCGTGGGATCTAGGTCTGCACCGCTACGACTTCAAGACCAACGGCGGTACCTCAGGCAAGGGCCAGGGCGCAGCCTTTCGCACCACCCAAAAGGATCTAATGGGTAACATACCTACTCCTAAGGATAGCGAGTGGACGCTAGACCGTGAGGGTCTGCTCCTGATGAAGTTTGGTGCCAACAAAGATGGCAAGCATGATATTAAGTACGAGAAGCAGTCGGCCAACTTCCTCCTCACCTCAGAGCCTAAGGGCGATGGGAAAGGATACCTAAATAAAGGTATCATCAGCAGTGAGGGTATGCCTCCCAAGGATACGGTTGATCCCTCTGTCTTTCTCGTACGCTCGGCAGCTGGTCAGATCGTCTGCGTCCGCGTCCTAGACTGTCTGAGTACTACGAAGAAGAGGGGATACATCACCCTAGAGTATATCATGTAATCACCTCTTACCAGCTCGGAGCTACTAGAGAGACCGCTCTCTGTGGCTCCGAGCTTGCTTGGCTCTAAGCGTCTCTTAAGCGCACTGAGCCTATTCCCTTTTACGCCCTAAACTTTACTATATGAAAAGGTCTCTATACACCCTCCTCTCCCTACTCACCCTCGCAGGGGCTCTCTCCGCTACCCCACTTCCTCAGGACTCGACACTCGTAGACAGTACGAAAGTCAAGTGCCTTAACGAGGTAGTCGTCACGGGTACCCGCACACGCTGCCCCATGAAAAACATCTCCATACCGATCCGCGTAGTCTCACCCAAAGAGATCGAGGCGGTGCAGGCACGATCTGTGGAGGATCTGCTGCAGATGGTGCTCCCTGGCGTGCAGACGAGCACCCACGGCACGCAAAACCGGATGAGCATACGGGGGCTCTCGGCAGACTACTACCTCTTCCTCATAGATGGCGAGCGTATGACCAACGAGGGAGCCTCCAGTAGCGTAGACCTAGAGCGTATAGACCCCTCTTCGATAGAGCGCATCGAGATGCTACAAGGCTCTAGCTCGGCTCTCTATGGAAGCAATGCCATAGGCGGCGTAATCAACATCATCACGAAGCGGAGCCACAAGAAGCTCGACGCTACGCTCTCAGGTCACTACGACACGGAGAGCATACAGCGCTACAACGGTCGTCTGGTGATGAGACTGGGGCGTGTGACCAGCACCACTACGGGTGGCTATGCCAAGCAGCATGACTACGAGTTGCCAGGAGTCAGTGCCGATAGACCTCGCACCATGCCAGGCTTCTACACATTTAACATTGGAGAGAAGCTCCGCTATCTCTCTCCAGACAAGCGTCTCTCGATCACCGCTACGGGACGCTTTCACTCACGCATGCAGAACTTTGACGATAAGGAGAAGAACCGCTACCAAAGCCCCACTGGCAATCTGCAAGTACTCTACAAACCCGCCGACGGACACTCCATAGAGACCAGCTACCACATCGAGGGGTACAAGCGAGACAAGTACTTCTTCCTCGCCACAGAGGAGGAGGGGCCCTGGGAGCCACAGTTTAACTACCTAACGCAGACGGCACGCATGCAGTACAACTACGACCCCTCAGAAGATCCCTATAAGCCTACCTTCAATGCGGGCGTCGAGATCCTCCACGAGAGCCTGCGCAGCGTACAGGTGACCAATCTCAATGACGTACACCGCGCCTCGACCAAGACACTCTACGGGCAGATGCTCTGGCGTATGGACAATAACTGGAGTACTACCGTGGGCCTCCGGCAGGATATGCACTCGACCTATGGCACGCACCTGACACCTCGTCTGTCGATCATGTGGCGCAATCGAAACTACGCCCTACGCATTAGCTATTCCGAGGGCTTTAGGTCGCCTTCACTCAAGGAGCTCTTTATGGACTGGGACCACAGAGGTATGTTTCGCATCAAAGGTGCCAAAGACCTCAAGCCGGAGATCAGCCACCTCGTGATGATCGCGCCTGAGTACAACAACTCCTTTATGAACCTCTCCCTCTCGGCCTCCTACAATCGTATCAACAACCGCATCTATACGCGTCCCGAGCAGGAGGGCCGTGTACTCCAATATCGCAACGGGGAGAAGCCCCTAGACCTGTGGAGCGGTACGGCGATGCTACGGGTCACACCCTTCGCAAACTTTGATATCAATGTCAACTACGCTTTCGTCCTAGAGCAGATGAAAGTGCAGGGCAAGACGCAATCCTTCCATATCCGCAGCACGAGACCGCACCACATCAATGGCTCCGTACAGTATGGGCACCGCTGGGGCTCGTACACCCTCTCGGGGCAAGTCTCAGGGCGCTACCTCAGTGGCGTGACCTCTGCCGTCTATGACAATGCCAGTGACGACTATAAGTACGCCACCTATCCTGGCTACGCGCTCTTTAGGGCAAGCATCACGCAGCGCTGGCAGACCCTCCTAGACCTTAGCTTGACGCTGGGTTGCGACAACCTTTTCAACTATATGACTCCGATCATCGAGCAGGGCGCGTCGCTATCGCCTGGACGTAGCTACTTCGTTTCGCTCTCACTGAACTACTAAAAAGGGCTTTCCCCCTACTAAGACTCTCTCCCTATGACTTTCTCCAAGAAGCATCTCTACTACATAGGAGCACCAGTACTACTGATACTCATCATCCTCGGCGCCTATCTCTTGTGGCCTAAGCCTGTGCGGGTCGCTTTGGTCAATATGCCAGACTTCGTAGCCTCTCGTATGGCGGCTGCGACCGACAAGAAGAATGTGCGCCTCACAGCCGTCACCGAGCTCTCGGAGCTGAAGAACTACGACGCCATGATCGCCTTCGGCATGGGGCTCAAGTGGACCGACGAGGACCGCGCGCTGATCAAGCAACTAGGCGAGGAGCGCGGACTGAAGTACCTTGCCTACATGACCACAACGCCAGAGAATAACATCTCTAACCTAGATTCGCTACAGCAGGAGACGCTGGTGTCTTATCTGGCCAATGGCGGTACGAGCAACTACCGCTCGGCCTTTAACTACATCCGTAAGGAAGTACTCGGTAAGTCGCTCCGTACGGGTACTATCGAAGAGCCTGTAGAGTACGGCTACGACCTGCTCTTTACGGACGAAGACCCCGACCTCGCCTTCGACAGTGTCGAGAGCTTTCAGAAGTTCTACAACGAGCATGGCTACAAGGAGGGAGCTCCTCGCATTGCGCTCTTTACGGGCATCGCAGGTCCCTTCGGATCGAGCCGAGACTACTTGGACGAGTTGATCGGAGCGTTGGAGGATTCTGGCTTTAACGTCTACCCGATCAGTGCTATGACACGTCGACTGGAGTTCCTCACGGAGATCAAGCCACAGGCGGTCATCTACTTCGCTCACGGACGCTTCGGTGGCGACCCCGCCATCGCTTGGCTCAAGGAGCACAACGTACCCATCTTCTCTCCGCTCCTCGTATCGGAGCTATATGACGACTGGATCAAAGACAAGCAAGGCATGTGGGGAGGCTATCTCAGCCAGACGGTCGTAACACCTGAGATAGATGGCACAATCCTCCCCTTTGCACTGGTGACACTGCGAGAGAACAAGCAGGGCTTTAAGGAGTTTCACACGATCCCTGAGCGTCTGCCCGACTTCTGCTCACTACTCCACCGCTATGTCAAGCTACAAACGATGAGCAATGCGGACAAGCGCATAGCACTCTTCTACTTCAAGGGCCCTGGACAAAACAGTCTCGTGGCGCAAGGTATCGAGGTTGTGCCATCGCTCTACAACGTCCTGAAGTATCTACAGAGCCAAGGGTACGACCTGACGGGATTGCCCGACACCGAGGAGGCTTTTGCCAAGGATCTGATGTCTCGTGGTGCCCTCTATAACAACTATGCAGAGGGCAACAAGCAGATGATGCTACACAGCAACTACCCCGCCTTTGTCTCGACGCAAGAGCTGACGCAGTGGATCGACGATACCTTCCCTCCTGCACTCAAAGACAGCATAGAGACTCGCTATGGGGCGATCCCAGGGCACGACTTCGTCTTAGAGCGTGACGGTGTCGAGGGTATTGCCGTGACCCGACTCACTTATGGTAAGGTAGCACTCCTACCTCAGCCAGGGACTGGCAGCGGAGATCTAGACTTCAAGATGGTACACGGCTCTACCTCCGTACCCACTTACCCATACATAGCGAGCTATCTATGGGCTCGTAACGGATGGCAAGCAGACGTCCTGATGCACTTCGGTACGCACGGCAGTCTGGAGTTTATCCCCGGCAAGCAGGTAGCGCTGAGTAACTACGACTACACCGATAGGCTCGTACGTGATCTGCCACACATCTATTACTATACGACAGCAAATGTCGGCGAGTGTATGATCGCCAAGCGTCGCTCCTACGGCCAGGCAGTCTCTTACTTAGCACCGCCCTTTATCGATACGCAGCTAGACAAAGAGATGCAACCGCTGCGCGACTTGACCGACCGCTATCTAGCTTCGGAAAAAGATGACGATGCACTCTCCAAGCGGATCAAAGAGATGACCATCGCTAAGGGCTTCCACAGA
>CABQOJ010000106.1 GCA_902465775.1 uncultured Porphyromonas sp.
ACGAGATTTTTATACACTAAACTAGTTACAAGCTATGAAAAGACTACTACCTATTCTGCTATGCTTCTTAGCATTCGCAGTGCCACGGCTCTATGGTCAGAAGACCTACCCCGTGACCTTTTCGGCGGAGCCAACCGAAGGGGGTACGATTACTGCAACTATTGACTATCCGTATAAGGCAATTGACTCAGGCCAAGAACTTGCTCCAGGAGTGACGCTCAACTTCTTTGCAGTTCCTGAGGATGGTTATCAGATAGACTATTGGGAGATCAATGGTGATCGCAGCGACGTCACCGATAGAACCCTTAAAACAGGAACTATAGAGGGGCCTCTCAACGTGGTGGCACACTTTAAGATAGCACCTGCAGAGGGATATCCTCTTCATTTTTCCATCGTTGGGGATGGTAAAATAGAAGCCTATACTGGTACCTCTTGGGAGCCAAAAACAATCAATGATGGAGATAATGTCCCTGCTGGTGCAGATGTGAACCTTAAGGTGACACCTAATGAGGGCAAGGTCGTAGGAGACTGGACTATCAATGGCAAAAAGAACAACAAGTACTACGGTAAGAAGGAGATCACCTATTCTGTTATCGCAGAGTCTACGATCAGCGTAGAAGTCGGTGACCAAGCATATAACCAGCTCACCTTTGAGGCTACTGAAGGCGCTCAGGTCAAGGCTTCCGTCGATTGGGTGCCCGTCACATCTGGCAGCAAACTCAAGCGTGGCTCCATGCTCTCTCTTGCAGCTCAGTTTGACCCTGACTACAAGTTTGATCACTGGGAAATCAATGGTACCAGCTACACAAAGAGCTCTATAGATCTTCAAATAATGGAAGACACCCATGTCAAGCTCTTTGCACGACTGAAGGACAAGTTCCCCGTCAACTTCTCTGCAGAGGCAAACGGGGAAGTCGCAGGATTCAAAAAAGTGGAACAGGGCTACAACTTCTCCTACGCAGAGATAGCTTCGGGAGACAAAATCTCCGAAGAGACTTCTGTAGTGCTCCTTGCTAAGCCTAGTGAAGGGTATCACTTCGTCTGCTGGACACTCGCAGGAGACACCCTCTCTAAGTCAAGCGCTGTCACCTATAAGGTTACAGACAAGGAGGTCTCCATCATTGCTCACTTTGCTGAAGGTGCTGAAGAGGGATTTTTCCCGATACACTTCTCCAGTAATGAGGGTGGTAAGCTAACAGGGCGCGTGTACTCCTATGCCTCCTATTCCTACGTTCCAGTCAAGGATGGCTACCCCATAAAGAAGGGCTCAAGCGTTGACTTCAGAACTGTCCCTGACTCCCTCTATATGGTCAAGAGCTGGATTGTCAATGGTAAGGTTGACGAGTCATCCGATGGTAAGTCTGATTACTATCACACTTTCGATGCTGAGGACACAGTGCGTGTCGAGTTTGTGAAGTATACACCCTTCTATGTGACGTTTGACGTCTCTCCAAAGGAGGGTGGTAGTATAGAGGTCAAAGACCGTAACTATGACCCTCTACAGTCTGGAGATCCAGTGCCAGAAGGTACTAAAATCCAAGTCTACGCTTACACCGAATCGGGCTATGAGTTTGACTACTGGGAGATAAATGGCGAACGTAGTAGCAAGACAGATAAGAAAATCTACGACTACGTAGTAACCGAAAATGTCTCCTTCAAGGCGTACTTCCGAAAGCTAGCTAAGCTACCTGTCACCTTCTCTGCAAATGGAGGTGGTGCCATAGAGGGTAAGATCGGATACTATGGCGACAAGATAAACTCTGGCGATTCCATCCTAGAGGGTTCCAAGCTAACCTTCACTGCGACGGCTGAGGCTGAGACTAAGCTACGTGATTGGACAGTCAATGGCGTAGACACGCTCGCAGGAAAAACACAGATCTCATACGAGGTCCAAGCGAACAAGGCCAACACGATCGTGGCTAACTTTGTATCGACCGCAGCGCCTAAGGCTGTCGTTACCTTTACATACGACGGCGAGGGCGGGCTCGCTTGTACAGACAAGCTAGATGATTCACCCGTGGCTAGTGGTGCTTCTATCCCCATCGGCAAGGTACTCAAGTTCGTCGCTACACCTGCTACAGGATACACTGTATCTGGCTGGACGATCAATGGCGAGGAGCTCTTCCCCAATCAGGCGACCATTGAGTATACAGTCGTAGAGGGTACCAACGATATCAAGGCACACTTCAAGGAGGGCACAGCGACTGAGGGACTCTTAGTCACTTTCTCCGCCACGCCTAACGAGGGTGGTGTCGTGACAGCTAGCTACTTTGGAGATGACTGGGTACGACATCCTTTCAATTCCGGTGACCGAGTTAAGAAGTCTAGCTGGCTAACTTTCACAGCTAAGGCCAACCCAGGCTATGTGCTAGAGAAGTGGATTGTCGATGGCGAGGAGACTCCTCTCGATGATTACGTTCCTGATCAGTACACTCACACCATCAAGGCAGACCTTACTGTGGAGGCTGTCTTCAAGCAGAATGCTCCAGCGCCTAGCAAGGTAAAGCTCACCTACAGTGCAGCTACTGAAGGTGGTAAGCTATCTGTTTTGGTCTATCCAGCCTCTGGAGATCCCTACTCAGTAAACAGTGGAGATGAGGTTCCCTATGCTGCAAACCTGTTCTTCCAAGCAGAGGCTAATGCAGGCTACACTGTAGAGAAGTGGACTGTCAACGGCAAGGAGGACACCTTCGCTGGCAATGACAATATGCTATCAATGGCCGTCCAAGAGAACACTGACGTTAAGGTCTACTTCAAGAAGGAGGGCAGTACGGACGATGGCTACTCTGTCACCTTCGCTGCCGATCCTTTTGAGGCTGGCAAGGTCACGGCAACTTACGCCGAGGGCTTCAGTAGCCGTGATATAGTCTCTGGAGATAAGGTTCCTGCTGGCAAATACGTAACCTTCACCGCTGAGGCATACGCTGGCTATGAGTTTGAGAAGTTTACGGTCAACGGTGTCGACGCTACCCCAGACTTTACCGCCCCAGAGAAGTACGCTACCGAGCTCACTGGAGATCTGAATGTCGTAGCTCACTTCAAGAGTACAGCTCCTGCCGAGGAGTACACGGTCACCTTTGCAGCTGATCCTAAGGAGGGTGGTACGATCACAGCAACGTACTACGACAATGTCAATGAGAAGGATGTTCCCTTCGAGACGGGCGCCAAGTTCTCTGGTGATGAGAACTATCTCACCTTCACCGCAAAGGCTAACGAGGGCTATCAGATCGTAAGCTGGAGCGCCAATGGTAAGGATGTCACGCCTAGCGATCCTAAGAATATTGATAAGCTTGAATATCAGGCTAAGGAGGCTCTTGACCTCAAGGTGGTCTTCAAGAAGGTCTATCCGCTCACCCTCACTGCTACAAATGGCGGTAGCCTCGTAGCTAAGGTAGGCGACAAGGTGGTTAAGTCTGGTGACAAGGTCGCCGAGGGTACTAAGGTAACCATCGAGGCTACACCCGAGACCGGCTACGAGCTCACAGCGCTTACGGCTGGTACTGAGGATATCCTAGCTGCCAAGTTCTTTGTGATGAAGGGTGCTACGGAGGTCAAGGCTACCTTTACCAAGCTACAGAAGAACTACGTCGTCACTCTGAAGAGCAACGATCACGGCACGATCACTATCAAGGAGAAGGTCGATCTTAAGGCTGTTCCCGAGGGAACGAAGCTGACAGTCGTAGCTAAGGGAGCCAATGACAAGTGCGAGCTCACCAAGCTTACGGCAAATGGTGAGGACATCCTCAAGGATAAGACCTTCACCGTCACCCAGGACACGAAGGTTGTTGCTGAGTTTGTCGACCACACAGGCATTGATGCAGTCGCTGCGGATGCCTTTGTCATCTATCCTAACCCCGCAAGCGAGTCCGCTATCGTCACAGGTCTAGCACCTGAGGCAGCCGTAGCACTCTACACGCTCGATGGACAGTTGATCACACGCCTAGCTGCTGACCGCTCGGGTCGCCTACAGATAGACCTCACCGCACTGAGCGATGGTACCTATCTCGTAGTCACCGAGGGTGCTACACAGCGCCTCGTCGTCAAGCACTAATGCGCATGATCTGACAGACGATAAATAAGTAAGAGCTCCGTAGGACTAGTCCTGCGGAGCTCTTACTGTGTGTTTAGAGGGAGGGGATCGGAGGGATCGGAGCTATCGGAGCTATCGGAGGGATCGGAGCTATCGGACGAGTAACGGTTGTAGGGACGCACGGTCGTGCGTCCGTTGTGTCAAAGGTTACGGCGTCGTGGTTTTAACGGGGACGGACGCACAGATCGTGCGTCCCTACAACCGTTACTCGTCTTGCTGTACTACAACGGACGCACGACCGTGCGTCCCTACAACCGTTACACGTCTTGCTGTACTACAACGGACGCACGACCGAGCGTCCCTACAACCGTTACTCGTCTTGCTGTACTACAGCCGTTACTCGTCCCGAGCGTCCCGCCAAAGTGTGGCGCGCGTCAAAATTGTGTACCTTTGTGCAGATTAGCCCCTTTCTATATGGTTGAGACCTGCGAGGAGGGTTGGTCTTGAGGGGAGCGAAGGGTTCGCATCCCGATCACACTTTACAGACAGAAGATAGAAGATAGTATACCAAGATGATTATAGTCAACGACCTCACGATACAGTTTGGCAAGCGCGTGCTCTTTGCCGATGTCAATCTTAAGTTTACCCCGGGCAACTGCTACGGCATCATCGGTGCCAACGGTGCGGGCAAGTCAACGATGCTCCGTATGATCAGCGGTGAGCTAGACCCGACACGTGGCACCGTCACTTTCGGACCTGACGAGCGTCTCTCGGTGCTGAGTCAGGATCACTTCGCCTTCGATGAGTACACGGTCATCGACACCGTCCTGATGGGGCATGACAAGCTCTGGAAGATTATGAAGGAGAAGGACGCTATCTACGCTAAGGAGGACTTCTCCGACGAGGATGGTGTCAAGGCGGCTGAGCTGGAGGAGCAGTTTGCCAACCTCGATGGGTGGA
>CABQOJ010000107.1 GCA_902465775.1 uncultured Porphyromonas sp.
ATGGGCGAGCTACAGGAGCGCATCGGTCGTTGCCGTCCGGGCGACACCATCGTCGTCACCGTAGACCGCAAGGGTACGAAGCGAGACTTCAAGGTTAAGCTCAAAAACGATGAGGGTAGCACCGAGATCGTCAAGAAAGACGGCAGTAGCCTCCTCGGAGCCACCCTGCGCGAGATCTCAGGCGACCAGCTACGCAAGCAAGGAGTCAGCTATGGCCTTGAGGTAACCAAGGTAGGCAATGGCAAGTTCCAGTCCGCAGGCATCAAGAAGGGCTTTATCATCCTCTCGATCAATAACAAGCCTGTACGCACCGTCGCAGCTGCACGTAAGCTGGTCGATGCAGCTCAGAAGACACGCCTCGGAGACAAAGCGATACTAGTCAAGGGCTTCTATCCAGGCGACTCCATGAAGTACTATGCGATCGACCTGAGCTAGCAAATCACGACAGAAGACAATCCTAGTAAAGGGGACTGGATGCTCTGACACGCTTCCGCTTGATTAGATCACGCTGATCTCATATCCTCACACACGCTGACGGGCGAGCCTTATGGTTCGCCCGTTTTTCTTTGATTAGCATGGCTCCAATGCAAGGGAGAGCATGATTGATTTTGACTCAGCTTGCTTCAAAGACCTAAGCAGCGCCCGTATAAACGGCTTGCAACGCTTGTTTTTGATCTTTTGTTTTCTTATCTTAGCCCACGAAAAGGTCTTAAGAACTTTAACGAGCTTGAGTCTTTCTCCCTCTAAAGCACATACTAACTAAACATCAATAGTATCATGAGAAAACTATCCCTTATTTTATTTGCAAGCCTCCTCGTCTTAGTACTAGGATCTTGTGATGATGACCCTATTAGCACCATCCCTACAGAACCCACGGGGCTGACACTGACGCCTACAGCGGTCACGCTCAAGGTAGGCAATACGAAACAGCTCACAGCTACTGTGGAGCCTCACGATCGCACCTTTACCGTCTCCTTCACTAGCGACAATGAGCAGATTGCTACGGTCAATGCCGACGGACTCGTCAAGGCAGTTGCCGAGGGAACTGCCCATATCACCGCCCGTGTGGGCCATCTCACTCAGAAGTGTGTCGTCACGGTTTCTAACTCAGCAGCTACCGTCACTCTAGATCTCAAGACTCCTACACTAACGATCAAAAAGGGCAAGACTGCTCAGATTGACTACACCGTCACACCTGCCGATACACCCGTCACCTTCGTAAGTGACAAGACGGAGATCGCCACTGTCGATGCTCAGGGTCTCGTAACGGCCGTTACTGTGGGTAGTGCCACCATCACACTTGCAGCTGCGGGGCAGGAGGCGCAGGTAGCAGTCACCGTCACAGAGGAGAGTGGTGGTAGTAATCCTCAGAATCTTACCGAGCTCCCTATCCTTAACTTTGACCCTGAGTATAGTAATAGTGAGCAGAGGATAGTTGATCCAGAGATCCTTGATCACGAGGCGCGACTAGGTCGTGTCGCTAAGCCTATAACGATCGGACAGGACGAGTATGGTCAGGATATAACCGTCAGTACGAGCTTTGTCAATACCGACCTAACGATATCTGGCGTTGCTTACAGATTAGTTCTTGATGATGGTACCGATGCCATTCTAGCGCTGAGCAAGGAGTCTCTAGCCAATTGTCCTAAGACGCTCGCCATGCTAGCCGAGTATGGATTTACCAAGCTAAAGGATGACAAGTTCCAAGATGGCACTCCTGCTAAGGCCGGAGAGAAGGATGGCGACCGCTCAATAACTGTGCAGCTCTACGATCACCCCATCGCTGAGACACAGTCTACTCTGTCGATCGTATTCTTTAAGACTAGTAAGGAGAAGGAGATAGATACCGATCACCCCATCCTACCAGCAGCAAAGGACTTCCCAGACTATGCAGCTCTGATGACTGGAGACATAGCCAAGATCAAAGCTGCAGAGGAGAAGATCGGGCTACGAGAGTACTGGTCTGGCGTCAGTGATGAGCCAGAGGTCAACCTCATGTTTGCCACCAAAGACGGTCTTGAGTCTCAGACCAATATCAAAACAGCTTACTACGTCTATACACCTACGAGAGGGGTGAAGTTTGTCAACTGTATGGTGAACTTCATCAAGAGTCGAGATGATCTCGCTAATCCCAAGATCAAGGATTGGTTTACGGCCAACGGATTCGGCGAGAACTACCAATATGATATTGAGAAGGGAGTAGCCAAAAGCTTTGACTCTACTGGCAAGCTAGCTTGCGAGATCTACATCGACACAGGGAGAAATCGCGCATACCTCCGCGTCTTCGGCAATGAGAGCGCAGAGTCAGCTAGCTTGACACGTCGTCTAGCCACTAGACAGTATGACAGAGCACTGCATCAACCGATCCTAGTAAGAGGTGTCAAGGAGCGACGCTAGCCCTGTTCGCAAACTTACGGAATAGATCGAGGGGATACTTGTCTATAACCTAGATTTTGCTTAACTTAGCCAGTGTGGAGCGGATAGATTTCCTTAGAGAAGATGTGTCCGCTCCCCCTTACTAAGTCGCATACTAACTAATCAGACTAATTGATATCTATGAAAAAACTAACAGCCATCCTATTCGCCACATTAGTGGTCCTAGGACTAGGGTCTTGCTACCAGGAGTGCAATAATGTTCTCCCGCAGCCTACGGCTCTGACCCTGAACCCCACAGTAGTCACACTCAAGGTGGGCGACACACAGCAGCTCACAGCTACTGTAGAGCCAACGGATCAAAACTACATCGTCACCTTCACTAGCGACAATGAGCAGATCGCTACGGTCGATGCCAACGGGCTCGTCAAGGCCGTTGCTGAGGGTACCGCCAATATCACCGCCAAGGTAGGTAACCTCACGGCGAAGAGTGTCATCACGGTATCTAACTCAGCACCCGACGTCACGCTAACGGTAAATAAGCCTACACTAACGATTGAGAAGGGCAAGACCGCTCAGATTGACTACACCGTCACGCCTGCCAACACACGAGTCACCTTCGTAAGTGACAAGACGAATATCGCCACTGTCAATGCTACGGGACTCGTCACAGCAGTCGCTGTAGGTAGCGCTACCATCACCGTTGCTGCTGCAGGCCAGGCGGCTCAGGTAGCAGTCACCGTGACAGCGGGTAATGATGGCGGAGGTACTGTAACTGAGGGCAATGAACTACCTCTCCTTAAGTTTGATCCCCAAGTCAGCAATGGAGTCCTTGTTGATCAGCAGATTCTCGCCCATGAGAAGAAGGTGGGTCGTACCGCACAGAATATCACCCTATGGGATGGGGCCGATGGAGTAAAGCCTGGCTTTGTCAATAAGTCTCTCACCATCTCTGGCGCAGTCTATAACATAGCCGCTGGCAATAACTCTGCTATTCTCGCTCTCAGCAAGGAGACTCTAGCAAACTGTCCCAAGACGCTCGCCATGCTGGCTGAGTACGGCTTCACAGAGCTAATAGATAAGATAGATCAAAATGACGGATCACCTTTCAAGGTTGGAATAAACGACAATGACGAGACCATGGGCGTACAGCTCTACGATGAGGCTGTGTCCGACACGGAGTCTACACTACAGATTTTATTCCTAAAGGCAGGGACTTCAGGACAAACCGAGCTACCTACTGAGCACCCCGTCATACCCACTGTCAAGGACTTTCCCAGCTGGAAGGCATTCATGACAGGGAGTATAGCTACGATGAAGGACTTCGAGGCAAAGCTCGGCTTCCGCGACTACACTCCGGATGAATCTGATGAGGCCAAGAAAAATCTATCTTTCGACACCCCTAAGGGTAAGATGAGTCAGACAAACTTCGTATGGGTTTTCTACGTCTGTACACCTGAGTCAGGCACTAAGTTTATCAATAGTCAGGTAAACTTCGTCAAGAGCGCAGCAGACTTCTCAGATCCTAAAGTCAAGGAGTGGTTCACAGCCAATGGATATGGTAATAACTTTACAGTTAACCTAGAGAAAGGTTTTGTCGCAGGCTACGATGCTACAGGGAAAATCATGGCTGCTCTCTATATCAACACTGATTATAATGTAGCTCAAGTTCAAATCGTTGAGAACAGTAACACTCAGTCCATTAGCCAGTTGCGTCGCCTAGCGACAAAGCACTACAAGATGATGAGGACTCGCATGTCTAAGCATAGCAAGCTACAGCGGAGACTCCATCGCTAAGCCTAGAGACGACCTTCGCTCAGTAGCGATAGTCACTAGCTAGCGCAAGCTACATACGGGGAGCACCATACAGCATCTAGACTGTGTGGTGCTCCTCTCTTTTGATTAGTTAGATCTAGCAGGGCCGACGCATTATAAAACTAGTCTCTACGGAGGAAATCGTGAATTCCTCCGTGAAGGTCTTTGACTTTCCAGTGAGGGACGGAAAAACTCTTCGGGACTTTGATTTCATTCTTCCGAAGTTTCATTTCATTCTTCCGAAGTTTTGTTTCTCGCCTCGGTAGCAGATTTCTGTTTTCCACGAAGCTATTTGGAATTTCCTCGGGAGAGTTCCGAATCATCGTGAATGTAAAAGCACTTAGAGCTAGGCAGTACAGAGCGACCTTTGGTGGAAAAGTTGTACCTTCGTGACGGCACAAAGGCTAATTAGCATCATATGGATCTAGACAATCGCGACGACATAGAGCAAGGACAAGAGATAGACGCCACCTCCGCTGAGACAACCTCCGCCACTGAAGCGGTGGACGAGAGCTACGTGGCTCCCGAAGAGGAGGAGGTCGAGGGGCGACTGCACACCCTCGGCGGCATGTACCGGCACTGGTTCCTCGACTACGCTTCGTACGTAATACTAGAGCGTGCGGTGCCTCACATTGAGGACGGACTCAAGCCGGTGCAGCGACGGGTGCTCTACACGATGCACCTGATGG
>CABQOJ010000108.1 GCA_902465775.1 uncultured Porphyromonas sp.
AGGAGGGTATGAAGGCTGGTGAGCCTTGCTCTATCGCTTACCACGGTAATGTGGTGGACCTGCTGGAGTACTGCGTCGAGCACAACGTTCACATCGACCTACTCTCCGATCAAACGAGCTGTCACGCTGTCTACGAGGGAGGTTACTGCCCTGTATCGCTCACCTTTGAGGAGCGCACCGACCTGCTCGCACACGACAGAGAGCGCTTCTGCCAGGAGGTGGACAAGGGTCTGCACCGTCACTACGAGGCTATCAAGGCTCTGGTGGCTCGTGGCACTTACTTCTTTGACTATGGTAATGCCTTTATGAAGGCTTGCTTTGATGCTGGCATCCAGGAGATCTCTCGCAACGGCGTAGACGACAAGGATGGCTTCATCTGGCCAAGCTATGTAGAGGACATCATGGGTCCTGAGCTCTTTGACTACGGCTATGGTCCATTCCGCTGGGTGTGCCTCAGCCACGATCACGAGGATTTGATTAAGACCGACCACGCCGCTATGGAGTGCATCGACCCAGATCGTCGTGAGCAGGATCGTGACAACTATATATGGATACGCGACGCGGAGAAGAATCAGCTCGTCGTCGGTACCGAGGCTCGTATCCTCTACCAGGACGCTGCGGGCCGTCTGAAGATCGCCCTCAAGTTCAACGATATGGTACGTCGTGGCGAGGTCGGCCCGATCATGATCGGTCGTGACCACCACGATGTGAGCGGTACGGATAGCCCCTTCCGCGAGACGTCCAACATACGTGACGGTAGTAACGTCATGGCCGACATGGCTGTCCAGTGCTTTGCGGGCAACTGCGCTCGTGGTATGAGCCTCGTCGCTCTGCACAACGGCGGTGGCGTCGGTATCGGCAAGGCGATCAACGGAGGCTTTGGTATGGTCCTCGATGGTAGCCGTCGTGTCGACGAGATCCTACGTCAGGCTATGACTTGGGACGTGATGGGCGGTGTCGCTCGTCGCGCTTGGGCTCGCAATGAAAACGCTCTGTCTACCTCTCGCGAGTTCAACGAGGAGCACTCTGACCTCTACCACATCACCATCCCCTTCCTCGTGGATGACGATCTCCTTGATGAGGTACTCAAGTAAACCTTCATCAGCACGACAGATGGGAGTTCCTCTAGAAAACCCTTCCTAATGACAAGCCCCGCCTCTCTAAGCACTGCTAGAGAGCGCGGGGCTTTTGTCTTTTTTCATTCTTGAGGGGGGAGCCTCTGCAGAGGCCATGAAGTCCGTCGGCTACATCTAAAGAGTCAAAACTCACAACACCAATCTTATGGAAGAGAAATATCACTACACTGGACTAAGCGACGCTCAGGTACTAGAAAGTCGCAAGGAGCACGGCGCGAATGTATTGACACCGCCTCAGAAGGAGCCACTATGGCGACAGTTTTTGGAGAAGTTTACCGACCCGCTGATCATCATCTTGTTGATTGCTGGTGGACTCTCCGTCGGCATCTCCTGCTACGAGTACTTTGGGCTGGGACAGGGTGCCGAGGTCTTCTTTGAGCCCGTGGGTATCTTCGTAGCAATCCTACTTGCCACGGGGCTTGCCTTTTACTTTGAGCTACAGGCAGACAAGGAGTTCACCATCCTCAATCAGGTGCATGACGATGAGCTAGTGACGCTCATCCGCAATGGCAACGTAACGCAGGTGCCACGTCGTGAGGTAGTCGTAGGCGACATCGTAATCCTAGGCAGTGGCGAGGAGGTGCCAGCCGACTGCGAGCTCCTCGAGGCGACGATGCTACAGATGGACGAATCGACCCTCACGGGCGAACCGTTTTGCAACAAGAGCGTTCACCCAGAGGAGTTTGACCAAGGCGCCACCTACCCCACCAATCATGTGATGAAAGGAACCAAAGTGATGGAGGGTCACGGCATCTGCAAAGTCCTCGCCGTGGGCGACAAGACGGAGCAGGGCAAAGTGTTCGAAGCGGTTCAGATTGATGATGGTGTCAAGACCCCGCTGAGCGAGCAGCTCGATGGTCTGAGCAACTGGATCACTTGGGTGAGCTACGGCATCGCTGCCCTCATCGTCATAGGGCGTGTCATCGTTTACCTAGTCACTAACGGTACCGACATCTTTGGCTCTATGGAGCAGGCTACCCCCTTCTTTGCATACATCTTGCAGACCTTGATGATTGCCGTGACGCTCATCGTCGTGGCGGTGCCAGAGGGTTTGCCCATGGCGGTGACGCTGAGTCTAGCCTACAGTATGCGTCGTATGCTACGGACCAATAACTTGGTGCGCAAGATGCACGCCTGCGAAACGATGGGCGCGACCACCGTCATCTGTACCGATAAGACGGGTACGCTAACGCAAAACCTGATGAGCGTCGACGAGATGAAGCTCTACGGTGACACCCCTCAGGATCTACTCCACGAGGGCGTTGCAGTCAATTCAACCGCTTCGCTCGATCTCTCCGACCACGCCAATCCACAGGTGCTGGGCAATCCAACGGAAGGCGCTCTGCTCCTATGGCTTCACGGTCAGGGGGTCGACTATCGCTCTTTGCGAGAGCAAGCGGAGACGGTCGCTGAGGTACCATTCTCCACAGAGCGCAAATATATGGCGACGCTCGTTGAGTCACCTCGTCTGCAAGGCAAGCGCGTACTCTATATTAAGGGAGCCCCCGAGATCGTCTTTGATCTCTGCGCTGAGTCTGCTGTGAGCCGAGAGGAGCTCGAGCAGCAGTTGGCCGAGTATCAGCATCGCGCTATGCGTACGTTAGGCTTTGCCTACCAGTTGGTTGATGAGGGCGACTCGGCGATTGAGTCTGGCCAATTGACCGCCAGCAAGCTCTGCTTCATCGGTGTAGTCGCCATCGCCGATCCCGTCCGCGTGGAGGTACCTGCAGCGGTGCAGGAGTGTGTCCATGCTGGAATCGATGTGAAGGTGGTCACGGGCGACACCTCCGGTACGGCACGCGAGATAGCTCGTCAGATCGGCCTGTGGAATGATAGCCAAGATGGAGCGAATAGCATCATCACAGGACCTGACTTCGCAGCGCTCTCTGACGAAGAGCTCCTAGCACGTGTCAACGAGCTGAAGATCATCTCTCGAGCTCGTCCGATGGACAAGAAGCGACTCGTCGAGGCGCTCCAAAACAATGGTCACGTAGTGGCTGTCACTGGCGATGGCACCAACGATGCGCCTGCTCTCCGTGCGGCACACGTGGGGCTCTCCATGGGCGATGGCACGAGCGTTGCCAAGGAGGCTTCCGACATTACCATCATCGACAACTCCTTTAGCAGTATCGGTAAGGCAGTCATGTGGGGACGCTCACTTTATCAAAACATTCAGCGCTTCCTCCTCTTCCAGTTGACCGTCAATGTGACCGCTTGTCTACTGGTTCTCTGTGGCGCCTTCATGGGTACAGAGTCCCCGCTGACCGTCACGCAGATGCTCTGGATCAATCTGATCATGGACACCTTCGCCGCTATGGCGCTTGCCTCGCTACCACCCTCTGAGAGCGTGATGAAGGACAAGCCTCGTGATCGCAACGCCTTCATCCTCAACAGCCCAATGCTGCGTGAGATCATTGGCGTGGGAGGCTTCTTCTTTGCGCTGCTCCTGGTGCTACTTTATATCTTCCAGCGCACCGATGTGACGCAGCTGACTGACCTGCTCACGATGCAGCTCGGCCCCAAGGGACACGTCTCACCGTACGAGCAGACGCTCCTCTTCACGATCTTCGTGATGACGCACTTCTTCTACCTCTTCAATGCGCGCGCCTTCGAGACCGGACGCAGTGCGCTCCACTTCAAGGGGTGTCGCGGATTGCTCACCATCGTCGCCATCATCCTCATTGGTCAGGTTGCGATGGTCGAGGTGCCAGGACTACAGCAGTTCTTCAACGTGACGGGGCTCAAGTTCATCGACTGGGTCATCATCGTCATCGGCTCCTCGCTCGTCCTCTGGGTGCGTGAGCTGTGGCACCTCTTGACCAGAAAGAAGAGTTAGAGACTAGATATTAGAAATTAGAGGTTAGAAGTTAGAAACTAGGGGCACTTGCTCTCTAATCTCTAACTTCTAACCTCTAATTTCGTATCTTTGTTTTGGAAAAGGAGTAGCTATGAAGAAGAGTCCCCTCAATGATATTATAATCCGTGGTTGCCGTGTCAACAACCTCAAGGGCATAGACCTAGACATCCCCCGTGGGGAGCTGGTCGTCATCACGGGCGTGAGCGGCTCGGGCAAGAGTTCGCTCGCCTTCGACACGCTCTACGCTGAGGGGCAGCGTCGCTATGTGGATAGTCTGTCGTCGTATGCACGGCAGTTCCTCATGCGTATGAAGAAGCCTGAGTGTGACCAAATTAAGAACCTCCCGCCTGCGGTCGCTATTGAGCAGCGGGTGGTTAGTCGCAATCCACGCTCTACTGTCGGCACTTCGTCAGAGATTGATGACTACCTACGTGTCTTGATGGCTCGTGTGGGCAAGCTCTACTCTCCTATTAGTGGCGAACTGGTCAAGCGTCACACAGCTACCGATGTGGTTGAGGCGGCTCACCTGATTCCGACCGATAGCAAGCTTTACATCCTAGCGGATCTCTATCCACCTGAGGGGCGACGTCTCATCGAGCATCTGATGCTCCTCCAGGGGCAAGGGTACAACCGTGTACTCATCGACGACACCGTCTACCGTATTGAGGATGTGAGCAATAAAGAGCTACGCGAGGCGAAGCAGGTTCAGTTGATCGTGGATCGTCTGACCGTCCGCACGGGCGACGATAGCTACGAGTCGCGCCTCGGGGACTCGGTCGAGATAGCGCTTTACGAGGGTCGGGAGACCTGCGCCCTCCGTTGGCAAGATAGCGAGGGTGCGTGGAGTAGCGA
>CABQOJ010000109.1 GCA_902465775.1 uncultured Porphyromonas sp.
ATTATCAAGTTGTATTTTTGATTTCTTCCAAGCCATAATCAGTCATCGCACCTTCCAAATGTTAGTTAGGTGCGTCTACAAATGTAAGTAAAAACTTCATAGGACGTCTTATGGCAGACCCATTGCGTCTAATTCTTATGTTGAGGCACTGAGAGTGATATCTAGGGGTGGCGTATTTTAGTCAAGCAAGAGGATGACACGATAGTCACGTAGAGATCTGCGAATCTCCACGGAGGAACGAACAGATTCTTCGGAAGTTTGATTTGCTTCTTCCGAAGTTTCATTTCATTCTTCCGAAGTTTTATTTCTCGGCTCCGTGGAGGATTTTCGTTTGCTACCTGGAGATTCTCGATTTCCTCGGGGAGGGGGCTGGCTCTCGGCACTAGTGGCTCTAGTGCTCCTAGTGACTCTAGTGAAGCTAGGACCTCTAATCTCTAACTTCTAATCTCTAGCTTCTAATCTCTAGCTTCTAACCTCTAGCCTCTAATCTCTAATTTCGTATCTTTGCAGGTAGATATAATGAGAGCCTTGGGGGCTTTCGCCACATAGTATAGTTTATGCTCAAAGAAATCTTATCCATCTCAGGCAAGCCAGGACTCTTTAAGCTCCTGACCCACACCAAGAATAGTATCATCGTCGAGGATCTAGAGACGAAACGTCGTATCCCCGCTTACGCCTCCGATCGTGTCGTATCGCTAGGCGATATATCGATCTACACGACGACCGAGGAGACGCCACTGCGCGTGATCCTACAGACGCTCCTCGACAAGTACGAGGGCAAGCCCGTAGACCTCAAGAGCCTTAGTGGCAAGGAGGCTTACTTTGACCTCTTTGCAGAGGTACTCCCTGAGTACGACCGCCAGCGTGTCCACGACAACGATATCAAGAAGATCTTCCGCTGGTACAATATCCTCGTTGAGACGGGGCTGACCGACTTCTCGGAGCCTGCGCCTGAGGAGACCAACGAGGCTAGCGAGGCTCCCGCTGAGGAGTAAGAGACCTATCGAGCCACGCTTGGCTCACCCACTCTTGTCTAATAACTTTACCACACAATATCATGTACAAAGAACTGAAGAACTTCCTCACTAAGGAGATCCAGGATACTAAGGATGCGGGTCTCTACAAGGAGGAGCGCATTATCATCACCCCTCAGACGGCTGCCATCAAGGTACAGGGGGGCAAGGATGTCTTGAACTTCTGCGCTAACAACTATCTAGGTCTATCTGACAATCCTCGCCTCATCAAGGCTGCTAAGGATATGATGGACTCGCACGGATACGGCATGAGTAGCGTACGCTTCATCTGCGGTACGCAAGATATCCACAAGCAGCTCGAGCAGGCTATCGCTCACTACTTCCACACGGAGGATGCGATCCTCTACGCTGCTTGCTTTGATGCCAATGGCGGCGTCTTCGAGCCTCTCTTTGGCCCAGAGGATGCGATCATTAGCGACTCGCTGAACCACGCTTCGATCATCGATGGTGTACGCCTCTGCAAGGCTAAGCGCTATCGCTACGCTAATGCTAATATGGAGGAGCTGGAGAAGTGCCTCCAGGAGGCTCAGGAGCAGCGCTTCCGCATCATCGTCACGGACGGTGTCTTCAGTATGGACGGCAACGTAGCTCCTATGGACAAGATCTGCGACCTCGCTGACAAGTACGATGCGCTCGTCATGGTCGATGAGTGCCACTCGGCTGGTGTCGTCGGCAAGACGGGTCGTGGTGTCGCTGAGGCGTTTGACTGCTTCGACCGTATCGACATCCACACGGGTACACTGGGCAAGGCTTTTGGCGGTGCTATCGGTGGCTTTACGGCTGGTCCTAAGGAGATCGTCGAGATACTACGTCAGCGCTCTAGACCTTACCTCTTCTCCAACTCACTGCCCCCCGCAGTAGTCGGTGCTGGTCTTGAGGTCTTCAAGATGCTGGAGGAGGATGACTCGCTACACGCCAAGCTAATGGAGAATGTCAAGTACTTCCGTGATAAGATGCTCGCTGCGGGCTTTGATATCAAGCCTACACAGAGCGCTATCTGCGCGGTGATGCTCTACGACGCTCCCCTATCTCAGCGCTATGCTGCACGTCTTCTCGAGGAGGGTATCTATGTGACTGGTTTCTACTATCCAGTCGTACCGAAGGGCGAGGCTCGTATTCGCGTACAGCTCTCAGCAGCTCACGAGCGTGAGCACCTTGACAAGGCGATCGCGGCCTTTATCAAGATTGGCAAAGAGCTCGGCGTGATCAAGTAATCGTAGCTCTCAGCAAAGCATAACTAACAGCGAAGGTGACTAGACTGCCCCCACTATGGGGAGCGTAGCTCTAGTCACCTTCCTCTTTATTAAGACCTCTTACATATGTCCCTGCGAATAGTCGTAGATAGTTCTATCCCCTACATGGCCGACGGCATGCCCCTCGGAGTCGAGGCGCACTACTTGCCGAGCGGTGAGATAACGGCCGAAGCGGTTGCCGAGGCCGATGCGCTAATGATCCGTAGCGTGACGCGCTGTGACCGCTCACTACTGGAGGGTAGCGCTGTACGTCTGATCACCTCAGCGACAGCGGGCTTTGACCATATAGATACCGACTACTGCCGTGAGGCAGGCATTCGTTGGTACAATGCTCCTGGGTGCAACGCTGCTTCCGTGGCGCAATATGTCCTGACGGCGATCGCTCGTATCGCCTTAGAGCAAGGTTTGGCTCCTGAAGATATAACGCTCGGCATCATTGGTACGGGACATACAGGCGGACGGGTCTATCAGCGTGCCAAAGCGCTCGGCATGCGGACGCTCCTCTACGACCCGCCTCTCGTGGCGGCTTACGATGAGCACCCTGACTGGCAGAGCTATCTGGAGGAGCTGGACAGCAAAGGGCTCCCACGTCCCTATCTTGCGGAGGCTATGCCCTCGCTCCGGGATAGCTACGTAGAGCTAGAGACGCTCCTCTCATCGGCTACGATCATTACCTGCCACGTGCCTCTGACAAAGGGGGGCGCCTACCCCACCTATCACTTGGTCAATGACGCTTTCTTGCGAAGTGCTCAGCAACGACCTTGGTTGATCAACGCTTGTCGTGGAGCTGTCGTGGATACCGCTGCACTGGTACGTACGATAGACGACAAGGCGGTCTCAGGAGCCGTGATCGACTGCTGGGAGGGCGAGCCACACATAGCGCAGGCACTACTAGACCGTGTCTTCATCGGCACACCACATATTGCGGGCTTCTCGGTACATGGTAAGGCGCAAGGCGCGGTGCAGAGTTTGCGTCACCTGTGCGACTTCTTTGGTCTCAGTGAGGAGCGCATAGCGCTGGCACACCCTCGTCCCTTGGCGGAACCATACCTAGACCTCTCGGGGTGCGAACCGTGGCAAATGCCTTGGAGTGCGATGCTTCACACCCTTGACTTGCCAGCCATCATGCGCCGACTGGTCGCCACGCCCGACACCTTCGAGCAGCAGCGCGTCCACTACCAGCACCCCTACGAGCCACGCGACTACACCGTGCGAGGCGTCCCCGCCTCCGTCCGTCCTGCGCTCGCCGCGCTCGGCTTCGTCGTGAGCAACAATTAACCAATAGACAGAGCCGTGGCAATCTGAGACAACCAGCTCCATAGTTTGGACAGATTGTTGTGTTGTTCTTCTTTGTGGACTGTCGGGCTATGTCTAGGCTATAGGCGAATCTTGAATACACTAGAGAGCAGCCTCAATTGTCATTCATATTACCTTTGCATTGTCTTTCGAGATCCAGAGTGTAACAACAACTATTTCACTCTCTCAGTAGCCTGTCCACTACCAGCCCCCTACGAGTCACGAGATTACTCCGTGCAAGACATGCGGGGCTTTGTCGCTTCGCATGAGGTTTTGTATCTTTGGGGATGTGATGGCTCGGGAAGAGACTGAGACCGTTGGCAGGTGGCAGTCATAGCACGGGTCGTTTCGTTAATCCTTAGACAGATAATAATCGTATGAGACAAAGACAGTTATTGGGACTTTTACTCTTCGTGTTCCTCTTGGGAGCTGGGAGTAGCTGGGCACAAACGGCAGACCAAAAGCAAGTCTACGAAGCTTATGTGAAGCGTGACGTCAACAGCTGGAAGCGGGTCATAGACCGTATGCACGCTGAGCCAAATAAGAGCTATGCGCGTATCGCCGAGTTGGTCGAGTATGAGTATGGCTACATCGCTGAGTGCATCCTACGCGATAGAAAGAACGAGGCAGAGCAATACCTCAAGCGCTACAAGGCACATGTGGACTATCTCATCGAGTGCGACTACAAAACTGCCGAGATGACCGCTTATCTATCGGCTTACTACACTTATCGTATCGGCATATCGTGGCTCCGAGCAGCTCTCGTGGGCAATAAGAGCATCAGTCTGATGAATCGCTCGATCAAGATGAACAAGCAAAACGCCATTGGCCTGATCCAGCGAGGCAATGCGCAGTACTTTGCGCCAGCTTTCTTCAAGGGGGATGCGAAGCGTGGCGCTATTGACTACTTTCTTCGTGCTGAGCGTGCGATGGTTTCGCAGGGCAAGAGCAAGGGGTCGTGGCTTTACGTGAATCTCCTGATCCAGATTGCCGAGTGCTATGTCGGTGTCGGCGAGCAGACACAGGCAGAGGCGTGGTATCGCAAGGTTATATCCCTAGAGCCTCGGCTGACTTGGGCTCTCGACAGTAAGTACCTAGAGACCAAGCAGAAGCACGGACAGCGGTAGAACCAAGTAGGTGTCATGTCCTTCCAATTAACCTCAAAGTATAAGCCGACGGGCGACCAGCCGGAGGCTATTGCTCAGCTTTCGCAGGGAGTGCGTGATGGGTTGCCTCATCAGACGCTCCTC
>CABQOJ010000110.1 GCA_902465775.1 uncultured Porphyromonas sp.
CGGGGAGCATTAGCCAGCGAGCACTGGTGCGGATGGGCTTCGTGGGGGAGATGGCTGTCTCGGTGGCGGCACTCCTCGGGGCACTCCTCGTGATGTCGATCATCATGACGATGGCGCAGCGTGTCCGTGGTAATGTGGTACTACTGATCATGGGTGTGATGATCGGCTACATAGCGAATGCCATCATCGGCGTGCTGAAGTTCTTTAGTAACGATGAGGATGTGCGCAGCTATGTGATCTGGGGCTTGGGCAGCTTTGCCAAGGTGAGTGGCGATCAGGTGACCACCTTTGTCCTGATCATGCTGGTGCTGATACCGCTCTCCTTCCTGCTGATCAAGGTGCTGAACCTGATGCTCCTCGGGGAGAACTATGCCCGCAGCCTCGGACTGAACTACGGACGGGCGCGCCACCTGGTCATCTTCTCGGCCTGCCTGCTGACCGCTATCGTGACCGCTTACTGCGGTCCGATCGTCTTCATCGGACTGGCGGTGCCGCATCTCTGTCGCACCATCTTTGCCACCTCCAATCATCTGACACTGATGCCTGCCGTGACGCTCGTTGGAGCGCTCCTGGCGCTCTGCTGTAACTTGATCGCCCGCATGCCAGGCATGGAGGGCGCGCTACCGATCAACTCGGTGACGGCGCTCATCGGCGCCCCGATCGTGATCTGGGTACTATTTGACAAACGACGTAGAGAGCAACTGTAATCGTATGACTAGCCACGCAACGATAGAGCTTTGTGACCTATCGATAGGGTATCACCAGATGAAGCGCACACGCGTCGTAGCGAGCCAGCTCAATGCCACCATCTGGTCGGGACAGCTCACCTGCCTTATCGGGTCAAATGGGGTGGGCAAGTCGACGCTACTCAGGACGATCGCAGCCTTTCAGCCGAAGCTGGGCGGGGCGCTACTGGTCGAGGGTAAGGAGATACAGCAATACAGTGCCAAAGAACTGGCGCGTCGTATCAGCGTCGTGCTAACGGAGCGACTCATCATGAGCAATACGACTGCCTACGAGATGATTGCCCTGGGACGTAGTCTCTATACGGGCTTTTGGGGGCAGATGAACGAGAGCAATCGTCAGTCGGTCGACGAGGCGCTGCAGTTGGTCGGCATACAGCCTCTAGCCAAGCGCATGATTGACTCGCTCAGTGATGGCGAGCGCCAGAAGGTGATGATTGCCAAGGCGCTGGCGCAGGAGACTCCTATCATATTACTGGACGAGCCGACCGCCTTCCTGGACTTTCCCTCTAAGGTGGAGATGCTTCAGCTCCTTCTTCGCTTGTCTCGTGAGACGCACAAGACGATTTTCCTCTCTACGCATGACCTAGAGTTGGCTCTCCAGATAGCCGATCAGGTGTGGCTCCTCGATGATGACCACGTGCTACACATGGGTCCGCCGAGGACGCTCGCTGGTGACGGGACTTTGCCGAGCTACTTTGCGGCAAAGGGAATATACTTCGACCCCGATACATTACACTTCTCCATCCACGCCTCAAACGTATGATCCTTATCATCGGAGGAACCACAGAAGGGCGCAAAGCGCTCGAAGTGTGTGAGGAAGCGGGCAAACCCTTTTACTACTCCACACGAGGCGCTTCGCAAGAGCTCACGATGCACCACGGGATCCGTCTGGAGGGCGGAATGAATGGCGAGGAGATGGCGCACTTCTGCACGGAGCGAGCGATAGCCCTCATCGTAGATGCGGCACACCCCTTCGCAATGGGCGTTCACCAGAGCGTGGCCGACTGCGTGTCCCGCCTGCAACTCCCTGTCATACGGTACGAGCGCACCTTTCCTGCTTTGCCCCCCTCGGTCGTGTCGCTGGACTCCTTTGATGCAGCACTGACATATCTGCTCAAGGAGCAACCTCGGCGACTGCTCGCTCTGACGGGTGTCAACTCGATCGAGAGACTGAGAGCCTACTGGACCCAGCACGAGACCTATCTGCGGGTGATGCCGATCGCAGAGACCGAGGAGCGACTACGGCAGAGCGACTTCCCGCCAGAGCGGGTGGTTTACTATGACAAGGAGCAGTGTGATCGAGAGCTCTTCGCCACGCTACGACCAGACATGATCCTACTCAAGGAGAGTGGCGACACGAGTGGCTTTGCGGCAAAAGTGGAGGAGGCTCTCGCACTAGGCATTACCGTGCTGGTCATTCGAAGGCCACAGATCCCTTATCCCGCTACCGTCACCGTTGAGGGACCCGTAGGTCTTCGTCGCTCCATCGAGCGATTGCTGGGGAGCGACTTCTTCCCTCAGCGCATCGGTTTGACAACTGGTACCACCGCCACAGCTGCCGCGACGGCCGCCCTGCTCACACTGCTCAACGAGGAGTCTTACAGCGAGGTGACCGTAACCCTTCCTCAGGGCGAACGGGTTCCTTTTCCGATCCAGCATACGGAGCTTACGGCGCAAGGCGCTCGAGCGGTCGCTATCAAGGATGCAGGTAGCGATCCCGATGTAACCGACGGCGCTGAGATCGTCGCTGACCTATCGCTCACGCAGGCTCATAGCGGGGTCTCCTTCCTACAGGGCGAAGGGGTAGGGCGCGTCACCCTCCCTGGCATCGGTCTAGAGGTCGGAGAGCCTGCCGTCAACCCCGTACCGCGTCAGATGATGCGCCAAGCACTGGGCGCCTTGGTCGACCTTTCACAAGTGGGCATCGACCTAACCATCTCCGTGCCCGAGGGACGACGGCTCGCCCACAGCACCTTCAATCCACGGCTCGGCATCCTAGACGGCATCTCTATCCTCGGCACCACAGGCGTCGTACGTCCCTATTCGAGCGAAGCCTTTGTTGAGTCGATACGCCGTGAGCTGGAGGTGAGCAAGTCGGTCTATGGCAAGCATCTCGTGCTTAACTCTGGCGGACGTAGCGAGCGCTACCTTAAGGGGTGCTTTCCCGATCTTCCCGCCAACGCTTTCGTTCAGTATGGCAACTTCATCGGTGAGACGCTCAGCCTAGCCAACGAACTGGGTTTCCCGCAGATCACCCTCGGCATCATGATCGGCAAGGCGGTCAAGCTGGCGGCTGGCGAACTGGACACACATAGCAAGAAGGTGGTGATGGACAAAGCTTTCATCACCGCCCTCGCCTCTGCCTCTGGAGCGAGCGAAGCGCAGAAGCAACAGATCAGCGAGATGACCCTAGCCCGCGAACTGTGGCAGATCTTCCCCGACGGTACGCACCCCCTCTACCAAAGCATCGTTGATCACTGCTATCAGGTCTGCAAACCGCTCGTTCCCTCGGCTCAGCTCGAGGTACTCCTCATTCCAGACTCACAACTTTAGTCAATCACTTATGTCAACTCTTCCCTCCCTCCTCATCGCTGCGCCTCTCTCTGAGAGTGGCAAAAGCACGCTCACCATGGGCCTCCTCCGTGCTTACACACGTCGCGGTCTGGCCACCCAAGCTTTCAAGTGCGGCCCCGACTACGTAGATCCTAAGCTACATAGCGTGGCGACGGGGCGCCCAGCGGTTAATCTGGACCTTTTCATGTACGGCGCCGAGCGTGTGCAGGCGCTCTACGATCATTATAGTCAGGACGCTCAGGCGGTCATCGTGGAGGGGGTGATGGGGCTCTTCGACGGTTACGATCGGGACAAAGGCTCTGCGGCCGACATCGCTCGTCTCCTAGACCTGCCCGTCGTGCTGGTCGTGACCCCGCGCTCGATGGCTTACACGGTGGCTCCGTTGCTCTACGGGCTGCAGCACTTTGACCCTAGGGTCCGGATAGCGGGAGTCATCTTTAATAAGGTCTCCTCGGAGCGTCACCTAACCTATCTCACGCAAGCTGCCGCTGATGCGGGCGTGCCCGTGCTGGGCTCGCTACCTCGTGTCGACGACATCGCCATCCCCAGTCGTTATCTAGGACTAGACGTCGACGACTTGGCGCAGATAGACCGTTACGCCGATCAGGTGGCTGACCTCTTAGAGCAACATCTAGATATTGACCGCCTTCTAGCCATCTCCTCAGAGCGAAAGGAGCGATCCCACGAAGCTCCTGCTTTGCAAAAGCTGGCTTCGTCAACGCCTCGTCGTATAGCCGTGGCTCGTGACGACGCTTTCAACTTCCTCTATCAGGAGAATGTGCGCCAGCTAGAGCAGTGGGGCGAGGTGACTTACTTCAGTCCGCTCGCCGACAAGGAGCTTCCGCCGAGCGACTTCGTCTACCTCCCTGGCGGTTATCCCGAGCTACATCTAGAGCAGTTGTCCGCCAATAAGTCAATGCTTGACAGCCTTCGCGACTATATCCGTGGAGGCGGAGCGATGCTTGCCGAGGGCGGGGGCATGCTCCTCCTCTGTGAAGCGATTGTTGACGAGAAGGGGCGCAGTTATCCGCTCGTGGGGGCGCTACAGCAGACCGCCACGATGCAGCAACGCGGGCTAGCCCTCGGCTACCGACAGCTTGAGATAGAGGGTGTGGCGGTGCGTGGACACGAGTTCCACTACTCCCGCATCATCGATCCGCTCCCCACGGTAGCGCAGCAGTACAATGCGTGGGGCGATCCCGTGGCTACCGCACTATGGCATACAGACCACTGCTACGCCACCTACACGCACCTCGCCCTTACCGACCAACTCCTGTCACACCTCCTCTGACCTACAGATAAAATTACCGACCCCTTCTACCGCCCTACTGAGGAAACTCCAAACGCCTCAGTGGGGATTTTTATTCCCCTCGGGAGCAACGGAAAAATTCTTCGGAACTTTGATTTCTCTCTTCCGAAGTTTCATTTCATTCTTCCGAACTTT
>CABQOJ010000111.1 GCA_902465775.1 uncultured Porphyromonas sp.
AGGCGGTCACCATCGTAGCTTGGTCGCTAGGCGTCTGGGCTGCCGAGCAGGTTGTACCGCACTGGTCTGCGCTCCCCTCCGCACGACGCCTCATAGCGGTCGCTGGCTCACCCTATCCCATGCACGACCTGTGGGGTATACCCAGAGCGATCTTTATAGGGACGCTGGAAGGACTAACCGATGAAAACCGCCAGCGCTTCAACCGCCGTATGTGTGGCGGCAAGCGATACAAGCAACTCTACGAAATCCTCTCCGAGCGCCCCACTGCAGAGCTTCGTGACGAATTGCAAGCGGTCTACGATAGCATCACCGCCTCCGAAGAGCCCGAGACGAAGCCCCACGCCCGCCTAGCTTGGGATCTAGCCATCATCGGAGCGCACGATCAGATCTTCCCAGCGACCAACCTCTCCACCCTATGGCAGGCTCTGCATGTGCCCACTAAGCTACTCCCCGACGGGTACCACTACCTCCTTGATCTGTGGCACTCGTGGCGGGAGCTATGGGAGTGCCTAGAGTAACCCAACGAGCCTTACCACTCATCTGTGCCTATGACCTCTCTCGCTCATCAGTTCGACCGTGCCGCTTCGCATTACAACGAAGCTGCAGCGCCACAGCGACTCGTCATTGATCGGCTCGTGCAGTTGATCGACGAACATCTCTCTCAGGCAAAGCGTCACTTCGCTCACGCCTTCGAGATGGGCGCAGGCTCAGGACTGCTGACGGAGCGTATAGATCAGCTCCTCAAGATCGACCACTGGACGCTTGCCGACCTCTCTCCAGCACTCCTAGCGCAGGTGCCTCGCCTGAGAGACCCACACCCCGAGCTACGAGTAGGTGATGCTTCCGAGCTCTCACTGGAGGGGCTCGGCATTGACCTCTTTGTCTCCAGTAGTGCCATACAGTGGCTGGCCGATCCATGTGCCTACTTGCAGCGCATCGTGCACGAGCTCTCTGCCGAGGCGACGCTAGCCGTCAGCACCTTCGGCCCTGACAATCTCCTTGAGCTCCGACAGCTCACAGGTCAAGGGCTACACTACCCCTCGCTAGACACCTGGCGTAGCACGCTCCAGGCGCTCGGCCATCCCTATGAGATCCATACGGAGCGACTCGTCATCCCCTTTGCCGATCCTCTAGATGTGCTACAGCACCTACGCCATACCGGCACCGCACAGTTGCCAAATGCGCCACAGCAGATACGCACCCCTAATCAGCTCCGACGCTTTACAAAAGAATATATTACTACCTTTGCAGACAAAACGGGGCAAGTGCCCCTCACCTTCCAACCGATTTATATCATCATCAATAAACATCATACTATATGAAACGAATCATATCCCTCTCCTCTCTACTGGTCGTACTGGGTTCGCTCCTAATACTGAGTAGCTGTAATCGCGACAAGAAGAATACGCTACAGCTCCACGGCCTCGGGGACAACCTATCTGGTCTGACAGCCTATCTCTACGATGAGGCTGACCCCAAGACACCGATTGATAGCATCGTCATCCGCGACACCGTTGCTACCCTCTCGCTAGACAACCTCGAGAAGGGCTACCTCTACCTACTCTCTTGCCAGGGCACACCGCTCAACGCTCAGTTTGTCTACGAGGAAACCTCTCTAGAGTACAACCTCAGCGATGGACGCGTCAGTGGCTCTCCCGCCAACGATGCCAGCAACGCTTTCGAGCAAGACATCATGGTGATCATGCAGGCTGACTCAATCAACAAGGCTGCTGGTCAGGAGATCGTCCGTAAGTATATAGCAGAGCAAAAGGATAACCCCCTCGTACTCCGCGCCATGCAGTATGCTATGTACCTCTTTGACGACCTCTCTGAGTTTCAGAAACCTCTCGAGGAGATGGGCGAAAACGTCAAGCGCCTCCCAAGCTACACTTCGCTAAAAGAGGCGATCCAAGGAATGATCAACACGAAAGCTGGCAAGCCCTTTGTAGACTTTGAGGGTCTCACCACAGATGGTGAGCGGGTCAAGCTCTCAGACTACGTCGGTCAGGGACAGTATGCGCTCGTGGACTTCTGGGCCTCTTGGTGCGGTCCCTGCCGTCGCGAGATCCCCACGCTCATCCAGATGCACAAGAAGTACAAGGACAAGGGTCTACTCGTACTCGGTGTCGGCGTCTGGGAGGAGAACCACGACGTTCACCTACAAGCAGTCAAGGAGCTCCAGATCCCCTATCCACAGATCTACGATGATCAGAATAATCACGCCACCTCACTGTATGGCATCATGGGCATCCCACAGATTATGCTCATAGGGCCTGATGGCGTCATCATGCAGCGCGACCTACGCGGAGAGCAGATCGACGAGCTCCTCAGCCAGATATACAAGTAGAGGCTATTGCAAAAGTCAACAGTCTCAAGTAGTGCGTCACACGCTAGCCGCGTAAGTCACTAGCACAGCACAGTAATCATAGAGTCTCCACTTGGTGCATGCCAGGTGGAGACTCTTTTTTCTAACGACAACAGACAAGGCCACTAGATATGGGTGCACCTGTCACCGATACCTCCGATCACTCCGATCACTCCGATCACTCCGATCACTCCGATCACTTCCGACACCTCCGATCACTCCGATCACTCCGATACCTCCGATCACTCCGATCACTCCGACCCCTCTAACCTCTAATATCTAATATCTAATATCTAACCTCTAACCTCTTCTTCCCCCCCCCACGGAGGGGCAAAATAAAACTTCGGAAGAATCAAATGAAACTTCGGAAGAATCAAATCAAAGTTCCGAAGAATTTTTCCGTTCCTCCGTGGAGGAACAAAAACAGCCACGGGGGATTTACTATTTCTTCCGTGGCTCTATACGGCCAGCACGACAAGTCCAATCAAAAAACCTCAAGACTAGACTCTTAAGTCTCTAGCAGATACATGGGGCTACAGTGATTGCGCTGCAAGGGGGTGACGTAGACATCCTTGCCGACACGGATCCCCTCAGCGAAGAGACGTATGTCGAAAGTTTTGCGCACCAGCTCCGGGTGGTTATTCTCCTTGCTCAGGTGGCAGAGGAAGACATTGCGCATCGTAGGCTTCCAGATACGACAGAGGAACTCCACCGACTCAGCATTGCTCAGATGCCCGAGCGGGCCACTGATCCGCTTCTTGAGAAAGGGTGGGTACTTGCCGATCCGCAGCATTTCGGTGTCGTAGTTCGACTCCAGCACTAGATGGTGCGCCATACTAGCATAGCGCTCTATCGTAGGGGTCAGGTGACCTATGTCTGTCGCCAGTGTAAAGGAAAAGCCCTCCTCCGAAGAGATATGGTACCCTACATTGTCAGCACTATCGTGTGGCACGGAGAAAGGGGTCACCACCAGTCCAATCAATTCAAAGGGCACCTCAGGCTCGATCGCATAGCGCCTATCGTGCTGGATGCGCTCCATACCTCTCATGTGGTCTAGTCCACACTGCACAGGCAGCGTCGCATAGACTGGTAGCTGATAGCGATTGGCCAACTTACCCACAGTGCGCGCATGGTCGGCATGATTGTGCGTCAGAAGGATTGCCTGCACATCGTGCTCTATCGAGAGCGACGCTTGCTCTAGTCCAGCCTTGATATCATAGAGTGCGATACCCGCATCTATGAGAAGACCCTGCCCGTCATGCTCGAGGTAGTAGCAGTTGCCCGTGCTACCACTCGCCAAGCTCATGAAGCGTATCATATCGTCAGCTCGCCACGCAGAGAGACTTGCATCAGACGCGCCACCTCCTCTTGAGATAGATCCTGCGCTAGGAGGTACATGAGCTTCGTCGTGGCACTCTCAGTAGTCATATCGCCACCACCTATGACACCCGTCTGGCTGAGCACATTGCCCGTCTCATAGCGTCCCATGACGACCGACCCTGAGTAGCACTGCGTCACATTGACGATCGTGATGCCACGAGCCACAGCCCCTTTGATAGCAGAGAGAAAAGCTTCGCTCGTTGGCGCATTGCCACTGCCGAAGGTTTCTAGCACCACCCCTCTAAGGTCTGGCATGCGGAGGATATGATCTAGGAGCGAGGCTGATAGACCGGGGAATAGCTTGAGCACGACCACATGCCCATCGAAGGCTGGTCGCCACGCTTGCGACAGGGCAGGCTCCTCAAAGCCTATGACACTCGGACTATACTTGATATCGATCCCAGCGAAGGCTAGGTGCGGATAGTTTGGCGAGGCAAACGCTTCAAAGTGCTCGGCGCTATACTTGAGCGTGCGGTTGCCACGGTAGAGGTAATCCTCAAAGTAAACGGCCACCTCCGGGATCATCGGCGAGCCGTCAGCACGTCTAGCCAAGGCAATCTCAAAGGCGGTGATGAGGTTCTCCTTACCATCCGTCCGCAGTCGCCCTATGGGTAGCTGCGAGCCCGTCAAGATGACAGGCTTATCCAGTCCCTGTAGCATAAAGCTCAGCGCAGAGGCCGTGTAGGCCATCGTGTCGGTGCCATGGAGGATGACAAAGCCGTCGTACGCCTCCATCTCCCGCTGTATCATCTCACCCAGCCAAATCCACAGGTCGGGCGTGATGGCCGAAGAGTCTATGGGCGGATCGCATTGCTCTATGTCGAAGGTGCAGTGGAGCTGATCCAGCTCGGGCACATGCTCCCGTAAGTAGCCAAACTGAAAGGCCTTGAGCGCACCCGTCTCTATATCTTGTACCATCCCGATGGTCCCGCCTGTGTAGATAACCTTCAGG
>CABQOJ010000112.1 GCA_902465775.1 uncultured Porphyromonas sp.
CGAGGTGAGAAAGATACTCAGATAGAGGTGGAGCATCGGCTCCCCAAAGGTCAGAAGCAAGAGGTGCCACTCTATATAGATAGAGTATGGACGAGAGGTGGTCGTCAGTCAGTTTGGAACCGCTCCCGCATTAGCACCGTTCACAAGCAGGATGGCCGTCCTATCATCTACAAGACACTGATGGGAGATGTCTCCTATCACTTTGTCTGCTCCTTCGGTTGGAACCTCTTTACAGCTCCTGAGTGGAGTGGCAAGCAGCGCTTCTGGTGCTCTACTCGTGGAGAGTTTGGTGCCTATGGGATCCTCCAGATCGGGCGTAGTCCGTGGGCTTTCAACGTGGGGACTTCGCTTGTGGGCAGTAAATTTGCCTTTGACAAGAAGTACGCTATGCAGCGTAAGGATGAGTGGCAGACGATCCTAAAGCAGGAGCCTACAGAGGTGGGCTATGCGCAGACGCAGCTGGACCTTTTCTCTATAGAGATGCCAGTAGGGCTGTCGCTCTCATGGGGCGAGACGAATGCCTGGAGCTCGCTATCGATCGTCCCGAAGTTCGTATGCCTGCAAAAGTCCCGCACACGCTCGCTCGATGAGCGGATCAATACGCTTGTGGACGATGATCTCAATGTACGCCCCTTCGGACTGGATCTGCGTGGCGAGATAGGGTACGGCTTCTTCGGACTCTTCGGACGGGTTAGTCTGCTCAGCACCATACCGTCAGCGCAGGCTGAGGTGAGCACGAGAGACTACTCGATAGGTATCGTGGGTCGCTTCTAGAGGAGAGCTCGCTAATCCACTATCAGATACGATATTCCCTTTGAATTGTGGGTAGTGCTCAGACGAGTGCTACCCGCTTTTTTGTACCTTTGTGGTGGCTCTGCGCCTTGACACTTCACTAGATGCTCACCTCTCGATCCATACAGTGGTTCACACCGATTCAGATAGCTCCTCTGCCCACCTCTATAGCGGGGCGCTATGGGGATCGTATCCTGACACTTGGCTCTTGCTTTAGTGAGCATATAGGCGAGCATATGCGGCACCTCGGATATGATGTGCTGGTCAATCCTTACGGTACGCTCTACAATCCGATCAGTATCTGCGATACGCTGGAGGATCTGCTCCTCGATGAGCAAGACTGCCCCGACTATACACCTTATATTATAGAGCGCGACGGACTCTACTATAGTCTACGTCACCACAGCGCTATCTATGGGGAGAGTCAGGAGGCGCTACGTGAGGCGACCGCTCAGCTATGGCATACGGCTCATCGCCGACTAGCGGAGGCGAACTGGCTCTGGATCACGCTCGGCACGACGCAGGTCTATTACCTTGCGGAGGGTGGGCGTGCCGTGGCAAACTGTCAGCAACTACCCGCACGTCTCTTCGACAGACGGGACCTTCCCTTGGATCTTCTGCAGGAGCGTATGCTAGCGACGCTTTCTCAGCTCCTTAAGCATCATTCGCTGCAGATAGTCCTGACGGTTAGTCCCGTGCGCTATCTGCAGGACGGCTTGGCGGAGAGCAACTTGTCAAAGAGCAAGCTGCGTATCCTCTGCGACACGCTTTGTCGTGAGCTACCCGACTGTCACTACTTCCCCGCGTATGAGATCCTGCATGATGAGTTGCGGGACTACCGCTTTTACGCCAATGACTTGACCCACCCCTCTGATGAAGCGGTCGCCTACATAGCCGATCACTTCGTCGCCTACTGGGCAAGCCAAGAGGAGCGTGAGGTGGAGATGCGTCAGGCTGCTCAGCGTCTGCGCAAGTTGGCACTGCATCGGCCTAAGACACCGCACGGAGCCGAGCGACTACAGGCTCAGATCGCTGAGCGCATAGCACACTGCCGTGAGCGCTATGGAGAGAAGCTCTGCATAGCCTCCGTAGTAGAACCATAATGACCCCTATTTACAACACGATAATGTCTACACTGCAAAACATTCTTGAGTATCTTCGTCCTATCCAAACGCATCTCGTCGACGAGCGTCCGATACGACATATCCTGACCGATAGTCGTAAGCTCACTTCGCCGAGCGATAGCCTCTTCTTCGCGATGCGTACCGCCTCTGGTGACGGACATAAATATATTCCCCAGCTTTACGAGCATGGGGTGCGGGCTTTCTTCATTTGCGAGCCGATCGAGCCCTATGTGGAGCGCTATCCTGATGCCAATATTGTACAGGTGCAGGAGACACTCCGTGCGCTCCAACAGATAGCTAGCCACTGGCGTATGCGCTACAACTACCCAGTCATCGGCATCACGGGAAGCAACGGCAAGACGGTCGTCAAGGAGTTTCTCTACCACCTCCTCTCTGGTTGCTATCGCATCGTGCGCTCGCCAAAGAGCTACAACTCGCAGCTCGGAGTACCGCTCTCAATACTTAATATGGAGGAGGAGCATACGCTCGCTATCTTTGAGGCGGGGATCTCGATGCCGATGGAGATGCTGCGGCTCCAGCGTATCATACGGCCGACGCTCGGTATCTTGACCAACATTGGGGCGGCGCATCAAGAGAACTTCGTTTCGCTCAATCAGAAGATCGAGGAGAAGTTGCAGCTCTTCGTCGATGCTGACCACTTTGTCTATGATGCCGATAGCGATGAGATACAGCGAGGCATTGACAACTTGGGGCTTTCGGACAAGGCGATCGGCTGGAGCCTCACGCCTGGCAAAGCTTACTACCATATCTCCTACAGTCCCTCAGGGAACGGCACCACAACTATCACAGCTCAGCATGCCGACGAGAGCAGTACGGTGACCATTCCCTTTGCGGATCAAGCCTCTATACAAAACGCTACGCACTGTCTCTGTCTCATTGGTCTCCTGCCACTCACCACGGCTCAGCGCCAGGCGGTGCTGGCTCGCTTTGCGACGCTTGAGGCGATCGAGATGAGACTGGAGGTCAAGGAGGGGCAGGCGGGCAATCGTCTGATCAACGACGCTTACAACAACGATATCAATTCGCTTCGCATTGCGCTTGACTTTCAGAAGCAACGCACGGCCACCTCGCATCAGCAGGCGGTGATCATTCTCTCCGATATCCTACAGAGTGCTCAGCTACCACGAGACCTTTACAAGCAGGTGGGCGAGATGATTGCGCAGTATCCCCACACGCTCTTCATCGGTGTGGGTCGGGAACTGTGCAACTATCAGGACTACTTCCAGGGGAGTGGGGAAGGGAAGACCGCCTTCTACGAGACGACCGACCAACTCCTTGCCGATGACCTTCTCAGCACCATCACTCATGCGGAGATTTTGGTCAAGGGGGCTAGACAATTCCAGTTCGAGCGTATCGTACAGCACCTAGCTAAGCAGGTGCATGAGACGACTCTAGAGATAGATCTCGAAGCTCTGGTGAACAATCTGAAAAGCTACAAGGCGCTCCTCTCTCCTGAGACACGTATCATCGTCATGGCCAAGGCGCAGGGGTACGGTATCGGAGCTTACGAGCTGGCCAAGGCGCTGGAGCAGCAAGACCTCGCAGCGCTAGCGGTGGCGCTGGCGGACGAGGGCAAGGAGCTTCGCAGCAAAGGAATCCTCCTGCCGATCATCGTGATGAATCCTGAGGTCGAGGCTTTTGAGGTGATGACGCAGAGTCGCCTAGAGCCGGAGATCTACAACGAGCGCATCCTCCGAGAGTTTGCCCGCCACGTGGAGCGTCAGGGACTGAGCCACTATCCTGTTCACATCGAGCTAGACACGGGTATGCACCGTACGGGCTTCACGCCAGACAGAGCGACCCTTGAGCACCTCGCTCAGACGCTTCACGAGGTGGAGCCGCTGATACGGGTGCAGAGTATCTTTACGCACTTGGCCGCTGCTGATGAACCGACGATGAGCGACTTCACGGAGCAACAGTTTGCCCTCTATGATGAGGGTGCCGACTTCCTTACCAGTCAGCTCTCCTATCGTCCGTTGCGTCATGTCCAAAACACGGCCGGCATGGAGCGGTACAACCATCATCACTACGACATGGCTCGCCTAGGAGTAGGGCTTTATGGGATCAGTGCTACGGGTAGTCTCACCCTCGAGCCGGTTGCTAAGCTACGTACCACGCTCCTACAGATCAAAACGATCCCCGACGGGGAGACTATCGGCTACGGACGACGTGGACAGGTCGCTCCTGGCGGGCAGATTGGTATCATCCCGATTGGCTATGCCGACGGCTATGATAGGCGCTTCAGCTGTGGCGTAGGGAGCGTTATGATCCACGACACGCTCTGTCCGATTGTGGGCAACGTTTGTATGGACACCTGCATGGTCGATCTCACGGCACTCCAAGGGAAGGTCGCCGAGGGCGACGAAGTAATCATCTTCGGCGTCCCAGGCTTACAGGTGAGTGACCTCGCAGAGCGCATTGGCACCATACCATATGAGGTGATTTCCAAGCTTTCTCCACGCATCAAGCGCACTTATTATAAGAGCTAACGCTCGTTCTACTATTCCCTCCCGAAAAGGGCTTGACAGGGCTTCAAATAATTAGTAACTTAGCGGAATGTTTCAGGAGACCTATCGAAAAGGCTTACCAAGATATCAACAACACAACACTATAAATAGATAATACAATGGCTATTCAGACAAAGATCGTAGAGTGTGTCCCCAACTTTAGCGAGGGACGTGACAAAGCAAAGATTGAGCAGATCGTACAACCCTTTAGAGAGACCAAGGGCGTCA
>CABQOJ010000113.1 GCA_902465775.1 uncultured Porphyromonas sp.
TCATTCTTCCGAAGTTTCATTTCATTCTTCCGAACTTTTATTTCGGCCCTCCGTGGGGAATTTTCATTTGTTCCCTGGCGCTTCTCGATTTCCTCGGGAGGATATCCGAATCAACGCGACTGGTGGAGTGACTAGAGTCGGGCTGTGGCGCTGCGTAGCGACGCTCAGCTTATATATTCCTTGGTCCTCAACTTAACAATATGAGGCTGCCACTCCACAAGGAGTAACAGCCTCACTAGCTCAACCAAGTAGTAGAGCCCCCCTCTTAAGCTACTTAGTTGGCCTTAATTCACTATGACATGCTGTGTGTCGAAGAGATGCTCTAGAGATACCACCTCTATGGTCTCCGCGCAGGCGCTCTTGTTAGAGAGGAAGGTGCACCTGAGCGTCCGGTTAGCAGGTAGTGTAGAGATGATTGTCGTGTAGCATGAGCGACCAGTAACGTTTGGATCATCCTTGGCAAGGAGAACTTGCCCATACTGCCGTCCTCAGTTGTTGCATCTGGATAGAAGTGCTCCGTAAAGAAGCGCAGTCGCATCGGTAGCTGTTGCACCCTAAAGTCTGCTGGTAGGGTAATGACGAAAGAGAGTGCACCCTGCTGCTCATGAACAGTAGCTGGCACCGCATTACTAACCGCAGACTTCCCATTCACCTGAAAGAGCTCGTAGCTGTAAGGCTTTCTCACCTCAACACGTACGATGCGCATCAAGTCGGGGTCACCAGTTACACCTACAATAATATCGGATATACAACTCACTCCAGGCTGAGCTGGTTGAAGAGCTGCCGTAATGACTCCTGCGGGCGTGATACTGACTTGACTATCATCTGTTATGGCAGGGAGGTCGGCATCATTACGCACGGCAACGATCTGCAGCTTATCATTTTGAGCTGTGGCACTGCCCTCGGGGTAATAATTTGCCTTAAAGGTGAGCGTCGCCTCGCCATGTATCAGTATATAGTTGGTCGCCTCTACCTCTAGTCGTCCCTTACCGTCGGAGTAAGAGTCGTAGGCTTGTAGCTCCTCAGAGAGTGCGAGGTTATTGACCGCGGGGCCTTCGAGCGCCTCGTCTAGTGTGGCTGCTCCGGCAGCTAGGGCGTCATTGATGGTCATTTTGTACCAGTAGTTGCGGAGCAGGTCGTAACGCTCTAGACGATTAGCACTCTTGACGAAGTCGAGCTTGTAGTAAGAGTATTCTGTAGCACCATCATACTTGGCTCGGAGGACGAGACAAGAGATAGGTTTTGCCATCTTATTCTTTCGCTCGAAGCCGTAGACAGGAGTACCATCCGTATACCAGCCGAGACCTGCATCACCATTGGCTAGGAGGGTCTCTCTCGGGATGGTCGGCACTCGATCCACTATGCTAAATGCTTCGTCAAGGTCTGGAAGCGCGGCTCGCTTAAAGGGAGCTACGGTGCCACAGTCGTAGCTATTACATAGTGTGTAGGAGACATCGGTGAGCTTTCCAGTGTGGCTCTCTAGCGTAAACTTAGCCATAGAGCGTAGGAGCTTGATCTCGCCTAGGTTGCTATTCTCCTTTACCTCAGAGTAACTCTTGCGAGCCCACATCGGGATGCTCTTCTTTTGGCTGACCTCGATCATAGTCACGAGGTCTGAGAGGAGCACATCGCTCTCCTTACGTCCTAGGTACTGCCTACCCGAGTCGCTACCCCCGTAGTTGCGGTTGGCGACAAAGTGAATGACGCAGGGAGCGCTCTGTGGCTTCAGTCTGGCGGTGAAGGTGTACTTGCCATCGTTTTGCTTGGTCAGATCCTTAGCAAGGGCGTAGTCTGCCATCAGTCCCTCCTCGTTGAAGACGAGTAGCTCTAGCCGGTCGATCTTGTTTTCATCAATACCCTCTTGCATAGCACGCATGGGGGCATAGTGCGGTACATCTACCGAGAGGGATACAGTGACCCGCTCTCCATCCTGATCTACAGGAGCTGTACGCTGCTCCTGCTGGCACGCAGATAGCGCCATAAAGGCTACCAGCAGGAGGGAGTATAGAAATATCTTCGTTCTAGTCATAACTTTCTATCGGTCTAATCTGTATGGTACATGTATGCGCGACTGCAGGGTGGGCTCCTTGACATCTCGTATACAACGAGTGAAAGCGTAGCTAGTGGAACCATCGCTACCACCTTGCAATCTTATTGCTGCGTTATCCTTAGCACTCCAGTAGTATCTACCAGTCATAATAGACTTGACAGCACTATTTGGGTCGTTCTGTAGCTGATCTATCACTCTGATCTCAGCCTCTGTCGGTAGTCGCCAGTCATCGAGGATCACCTCCTGTCCATCGACTATACGCGTCTCTGTATAGAGAGCACAGTCGCATAGAGCGGTCTCCTTATCGGCTCCTATCTTGTTAGTTCTGCTCCAAGTCGGGTTGAACCATGAACCACCTTCAGTCCAACCATACTCTAGGTAAGACCACTTTTTTGTGGCTCCAAGCTGAGAGGCTAGCTCAAAGCTGGGCGAGACCATCCGAGCGGTCTCGGCGTCACGCTTTGTGGTAAGCTTAGAGATCTTATTTCCTCCATTTAATATCCAACGACTACCATTCCAATATCCTGGCCAGAAGTCTGTCGTCTCTCTCGGCGGGAAGCCTAGGATCACACCTTCGGGTGGATTCTGCACGGTGATACGGTAGATCGCTTTGTTATTCAGACCATCTGCCAATCTCCCGTTAGGTCTTAGCGAAGACTTCGCACCCATCGTGTGGGTGATAAAGAGGGAGGGGTACTGATACACCGTGACCTCCTTATCTAGCTCAGCGATGCCATTGCTGACCTTAAAACGGATCTTCTTGGGGATATTGTTGATCGGCAGCTTAGACTGAATCTCGATCTGATTGCCCACCACGGTAAACGTCGGGTACTGATCACTGGAGGTGGGGATAGCTTCTGTTATTGCCTCTCCCGTAGCTCCATTGACATAGCTGAAGCTAACCTCCACGATCTGGGTCGTGACTGGCTTTTTAGAGGACTCATAAGATATGGTATGAGTCTCCACATTGTAGATATGAGCCTCTTTCTCTGACACCTCTAGATAGTTAGCTGCGGGTAGATCATACTGATCATTGCAGATGGTCCAAGGGAGGATAGAGAGACTGCCAGTGATTGACACAGGCTCTTCGGGAGTCGTGGAGCCCAGCTTACGAATGCCCAGCGTGAGGTCGTAGAGCTTATTGGCCGTAAAGTGTGGCTCCGCAGGCGTCAGGGCTACGCGATAGTAGTTGTTGACAACTGTCGTCTCGCCCTCCTTCTTGAGGGGCACAGTGAGAAGGTAGTAAGGTGCCTCATCGTTGCTACTCCACTTATTGTAATAGGAGTAGAAGAGCTGAGGCTGCTGGTCCTGAGTATCTCGATAGCCATAGTCAATAGCGGAGACGCCTGTAGCTGCCTCCTCAGCTATAAGACATCCACGATCTGTGGCTCCGACGAACTTAATCTGGATCGTACCATCTAGTGCATATCCCTCGACAGCGACAGTAGGCGTGATGCGTAGCTTGCTGGCTACACGACGTAGTGCTACCTCACCGAGCTGCTTGCCCTCAGGGGTCCCTAAGTTAATCTCCTTAGAGGTCTTACCCTGCATGACAAACTTATCGTTAGGCAGCTTAGCTACCGATTCGCTAACCGGTATCTTCGCTAGATCGCTCTCTTGCTGTGGAGCTGTGAAGGTCAGGTTGGTCACGACATAGATGTCATACGTAGAGTTGCCATCGAAGCCCCCCTGCTTATCCTCTGGGATCGGTATACTATAGTTGCCATCCGTGGAGGGCGCCGGAGAGATGGACCAGTAGAGTGCACCATCCTTGTAGAAGAGGATCTGGAGTCTCTCGATCTTGTTCTCATTAAGAGCATCAACCCCTGGCTCTGTAGCACGCAGTGAGCGGATCTCCTGCACAGCGAGTCGCAGTGAGAGTTCTGCTGTGGAGCCTTCATCGGGACACGCCACAGGCCTCTCCGTAACACAGCCTGATACCATCAGCAGTATCAAGGCATATCCCACTAAGCGGGTAGAAATATCTATTAGTCTATTCATAATCTATGATGCTTCTAATGGTTGCTAAGCATGACGCTGACAGATCTTGATCCCAGCCACCGGGATGCCGGCACCCTGTAGATCTAGATACTCTGACGTGAAGAGAAGCTGCGTACAGCGTAGTGAGGCGCCTGCGGGTTTTGTCGCGATAACCCTAACGGTGTACTCCGTAGTGCCATCGGCTAGGCCCTCTCGTACGGCTCCCCCTGTGATGTCAAATCGGAAGTCAAGCGCATTGGTCAGTGTGGCTCGCCACTTGGATGGATCGGTGCTCGAGCTTATCTTGACCTTGAACTCGGCAACCTCTGTATCGGTCACGTAGTAAGTCGCTGTAGGATCGGGAGAGAGACTCACGATCTTAGGATTTTCGAGCTGCTCGTCAATCGTCTCTACCTCCCAAGGTAATACTCGCGTGGTCAGCAGTAGCGCATTGTGCGCTCCGATCTTGGTGATCGTACCTGTTAGCTGGTAGTGATGATTGCGATGCAGTGCGTAGTGATGGTCGGCATTACTCGTCTCATCATTGACATAGGCCGTATAGGTCGTAGGAACTCCATTATAAAGAGCCTCAACGGTCAGAATAGGCGCATGCCCTGCCGTATCGC
>CABQOJ010000114.1 GCA_902465775.1 uncultured Porphyromonas sp.
CCTTGCCACGCATACGGAGCACCTTGCCGGGCTGCGTACCAGGCTCTATCTTGAGTCGTGCGCTACCATCGATCGTCGGTACCGTCACCTGTCCACCACGTATCGCCGTGTGAATGGGGATAAGCAGATTGTAGATCAGGTCATTGCCGTTGCGTATGAAGTCCTTGTGCTGCTCCTCTTGGATCACAACAAGCAGGTCTCCAGGTATGCCATCTTGGGGAGCTGCATTACCCTTGCCCTGCAGGGTCAACTGCATACCGCCCACGACTCCTGCGGGGATGCGAAAGGAGACAACCTCCTCACCCTGCGTCACGCCCTTGCCGTGGCACTTAGCGCAAGGCTTCGTGACCACCTCACCAGAGCCTCCGCAGGTAGGACAGACTGACTGCGTACGCATCTGACCGAAGATTGAGTTGCGCACATCGTAAACGACACCAGCGCCTCCACAGGTCGAGCAGCTTCGCTTGCCATCGCTCTCTGTGGTGCCCTGACCATGACAGCTATCACACTGGATCAACTTCTTGACGCGGAGCTTCTTCTCCACCCCACTATTGATATCCTCTAGCGTGAGGCGCACCGTAACGCGCAGGTCGCTACCCATAGGACGCTGAGCTCTACCTGAGCCAGCGCCTCTACCGCCGCCGAAGTAATCGCCAAAGCCACCTCCGAAGATATCGCCAAAACGGGAGAATATATCATCTACCGTAAAGCCACCACCACCGCCAAAGCCACCGAAGCCACTGGCTCCGTCTACGCCACTATGCCCAAACTGGTCATAGCGACTCCGCTTGTCAGGATCGCTCAGCACATCGTAAGCCTCCGCAACCTCCTTAAAGTGCTCCTCCGCCTCCTTGTCGCCAGGGTTGCGGTCAGGGTGATACTTTAAGGCTTGCTTGCGGTAAGCCTTCTTTATCTCATCTGCCGAAGCGTCTCGTGAGACGCCCAGCAGCTCATAGTAGTCTTTCTTCGTTGCCATATATCTATCTTGTGCAGATCAAAGCTCCATGCCTCTTAGTTGCCGACGACCACATGCGCATGGCGTAGCACCTTGTCGTGAAGCATATAGCCCGTGCGGACGCAGTCGATCACCTGCCCCTTCTGCTCTGGAGTAGGTGCTGGAATCATCGCCACAGCCTCGTGTAGGTTATCGTCAAAGGGCGCACCTGTTGCCTCAATTCTCACGACCCCCTGCTTCTCTAGATAACCGATTAGCTTATTATATATAAGGAGTAGTCCCTCTATGATGGGATCCTCCTCACTCTTACTCTCACGTGCATGCTTGACCGCGAGCTCGAAGTCGTCCACGATCGGAAGCAGCTCCTTGAGGACACGCTCGCCCCCGTTCTTGATTAGTTCGCTCTTCTCCTGTAGCGTACGCTTGCGATAGTTATCGTACTCAGCCAGCATGCGGAGGTGCTGATCATTGAGCTTGTTCAGAGACTCCTGTAGCTCAGCCAGTCGCTGCTCCTCACACTGAGACTCTGCCGTATCCGTTTCAGACTCATCAGTCGTCTCACAGCTCTGCTGTGGTGCATCCTGCTTATTATCAGTCTCCTGAGAGGCATCTATATGTTGTGGCTCTGTAGGCTTGCCACCTTTCTTATTGTCCTTTTTCATAGTAGCTCTATATTTCTATCACGAGACCATACAATAACCCTGCCAAAGAGGCGCAACAGCCACACCGTCCGCCCGAATTCAGCCATTCTGTCACCAAGTCACATCAACATATCTCGTAATGCAGGACAAATGTACAACTAAATTCCTTGCCATATCCCCTATCTAGCCAAGCGCTCAGGTATGAGGCATGATACAAGTTCGGTTCATCTACGTCTATGTGGAAGGAAATCGGACAATTCTTCGGTGGAGCTTTTTGATTATCCACGGAGGGACAAACAAATTCTTCGGAACTTCGATTTCGTTCTTCCGAAGTTTCATTTCATTCTTCCGAACTTTGATTTCCCGGCTCCGTGGAGAAAGTTCGTTTACTCTGTGGAGATCCCCGATTTCCTCGGTAAAGATCGAGTTGCCTATTGCTCATTCCGATTATAGTTGCTAACTTTGCACTCCGTAGACGAGAGCCTAATAGGAGGCCTCGCCCCCACTTCAGGAGAGATGCCAGAGTGACCGAATGGGCCGGACTCGAAATCCGGAAAGCGGCTTGTCCGCTTCGGGGGTTTGAATCCCTCTCTCTCCGCTAAAGCTACGTCAGTGGCAAATAGACTGAGTATCGCAATTCTAACGAGTTGCGATACTTTCTTTATGTACCCCTTCGGATATGAGTGAGGGGACTCAACCGCATCTGATTGACTCCCCTCGTTGTGTCGTTTTGTTTGAGCAGTGGCGCTCTCTATAGAGCCTGTACTATAAGGTAGGTCATATAGGCACCGTAAACGACGAGTAGCGCCACGCCCTCCTTGCGACTGATCATGGCTCGCCCCATGACGTTGCTAAAGATGAAGAGGAGGAAGACAGCCACCAGCATCATCATATAGTCCATCAACTGTATGCCCGCAGGGACTAGAGGCGTGATCGTCGCTGAGGCGCCGAGGATGAAGAGAATGTTGAAGATACAACTCCCCACGACATTGCCGATGGCAAGGTCTGGCTGACGCTTGACAGCGGCCACGACCGATGTTGCCAACTCTGGTAGCGAGGTGCCGATGGCTACGATGGTGAGTCCGATGATTGCTTCGCTCACACCCCACGAGCGTGCTATACTGGAGGCATTGTCGACGAATAAGCGTCCGCCGAAGATTAGCAGAGCAAGTCCACCGATGACCTTAACGATCGATAGAAGCATCGCGGGCTTAGCGCTTTTGGTCTCTAGGGGTGCTTGGTCAGGCTCGAGCGTCTTTTCCTTAGAAGCTGACATGAAGGCTAGATAAAGGTAGAAGATGAGCAAGCCGAGCAGGATGATGCCATCGCCACGGTCAATGATGTTGCCTGAGAAGCCGCCCGTGAGAAGATGGTCGCTCGCCATGACGAGACAGATGGCCGTGACCAGCATGGCGATCGGTATGTCTCGCTTCATAGCATCGTGCGTCACACGGAGCGGGTAGATCACAGCGCTGACACCTAGGATGAGGAGGATGTTGGCGATGTTACTGCCCACCACATTAGCGATGGCGATGTCAGGCTTATTGGCCAAAGCGGAGGTAACGCTCACAACTAGCTCAGGGGCTGAGGTACCAAAGCCTACGATCGTGAGGCCGATCACCAGTTGCGACACGCCAAGACGCTCGGCGATCGTCACAGAGCCAGTGGTGAGGAAGTTGGCCCCAGCGGTGATCATGACCAAGCCTAGGATGAGCAGCAGGAAGTAGAGTAATATTGACATGATGCCTAAGATATAAGGTATAGCAGACGTTACCAGCCACCAGTGGCTCCACCGCCACCACCTGAACCACCGCCGAATCCTCCGCCACCGAAGCCACCACCGCCAAAGCCGCCGCCGAAGCCTCCTCGTCCGAATGAGCTACCAATGATTCCTCCAAGTATAGCTCCGCCTAGAGCAGAGTTATTGTCTTTATAAATAGTCTCATCTGTGTGGTGGTCTTGGTCACAGTAAAGGCAGTGATACTCCTGACGATTGATATAGGCGATGCGCCGATCGGTAGAGCGCAGACGCTGCGTGCCGACTCGCTGCATAGCGTAGGTTCCGCAGTGCGGGCAACGCTTGTAGGGAGAGCCTCCGACTACTTCGCCATAGCGTTCTACAGCACCACAGTTGTCGCATTGCTTGACCAGATATTGCACACTACCGAGTCGCTCTTCCAGTTGCTGTGCAGGCGTGAGTAGTGATAGCTTAGCAGTGTCTGAGAGTCGCTGCAACTTGTTTTGATGGCATGTAGCACAGCGGAGCGCCTCCTGAGAGAGGCGATAGCGCAGGATTATATAGATAGTTAGTACAACCACCAGAGTCCCTGCTAAGAAGAGAAGGCTCCCTCCTACTACAAAGATCAAATTCACGAAGACGATGCCCGTTATCAGCCAATTAAGTCGCTTGATCCGCTCTTCAGGCGCTGGTTGCTTATCACGATATACGGCTAACATCATAAGGCAAAAGATGAATGCAATCAGTCCTAGTAAGCCATTGAATAGATCCTTATCATCTTGCTCCTCCTCGGAGCCATCGGTGCGAGTAGCCCCTTCGTAGTTGGCCGAGATAGTCTCTTGTATCGCCTGCACGCCCGAGAGGATACCTGTACTATAGTCACCCCGCTTGAAGTGTGGCGCCATACGATGAGCGATGATCTGACTACACAGGGCATCTGGTAGCACGCCCTCTAGTCCGTAGCCCGTCTCTATGCGTATCTGACGACTATCCAGCGAGATGAGCATGACGAAGCCACTATTGTCAACCTTAAAACCGACGCCCCAGCCACGCAGTATCCCTAGTGCGAGCTCCTCGATAGAGCCACCGTTACCTATAGTCGGGAGGGTGATGACGACACCCTCCACACCATGCGTCTGGCGCAGACTTTGGAGCGTCTCGTTGATACGCTGCAGAGCTTCGGGCTCGATGATGTGTGCTACGTCTGAGACAAACTGCGTGCTGTCCTGTAGCTGTACGTTGGGGATATCCTCCCACGACAAAGCCTTCTGAGCAGGCAATGCCCAGAAGGATAGC
>CABQOJ010000115.1 GCA_902465775.1 uncultured Porphyromonas sp.
AGCTTTGCAGCCCCTCATCAGGCGGTCTATCTGATTCGTCCTAAGCAGTATCAGCCAGATCGTAGCTATCCGCTCGTCGTCTTCTGCCATGGCGGACTGGGCAACTGGAAGCTCTACACCAGCATACTCCGTCAGCTAGACAACTGCGTCGTCCTAGCCATCCCTTCGCACGACCTCACGGGCTTCTTCAGTCCGAGCGACATCGCTGGGATCTTTGACCGTCAGATCCCCTTTCTCGAGGAGCGGGGCTACCATATAGACCGTAGCCAACTGCACCTTATGGGACTCTCCAACGGCTTCACCGCCAGCGACATCGCCTACCGTAACTACGGCAAGCGCTTCAAAAGCATCACCTATATCTCCTGTCAGCCTAGTCAGACGCAGTGCATTGGTGCCAAGGTCATACTGATCGGTGGGGGCAAAGACGAGACCGCAGCCAACCAGCCTGCTCTAGCTAAGCGAATGCGTGCCAACGGCATGCAGACGGCACTCTACTGGGACGCTGCAGACACGCACTACACGCTCCTCCACAACCGCGAGGCTATCGTCGCCTTTCTCAATAAAGAGCTAGAGCTATCCTAGTCTCTTCATTGAAAAAGAAAACGTATCTTTGTAGCAACGATATCAGACTCGTAATCTAGTCATCTATATCAAACCCTCCATTTAGGTTCAACGCTATGAGTAGACTTGCGAAGCTTCTTGCATCTAGGCCTCTCTGTCGAGGTCTCTTTATGATGCTTATCCTCCTACCTCTTCTCTCCTCCTGTGCCGTCAGAGATATGCTTGAGGATCTCCCTCAGGTAGATAGCTTCGGGAGCTTTATCTCTGCAGTCTTGCTGGTGGGTGTGATCAATCTCGTGTATAATCTGATCGTGGGGTTCTTCTTTCGCCACTCCTTTGTCACAGAGCTTATCTTCTTCATTCTCTTGATTTCGTTCTCGCCATACGGCTTCTTCATGTCGCTACTCATCACCGCTGTAGGACGTGCCATAGGCTTCGTACTAACCCTCCTCTTGGCATTCATCTGGAGCCTTTTCACTGGTGGTCTTGGCAACAGTCAATCATAACAACCTAACCCCAAGCTTCACGGTAAAACGAATTTCGGAGTGTTTTGCTTTTAGGAAGTGAGAATAGTAGATCGCTGGGCGAGGCGGCGGAGGCGTAGCTTGACGCGGTGTGCTTGGTGGTGCATGTGGCGCCAGAGGCGTTTGTAGAGGGGCGTGGCCGTGAGACGAGCGATCAACGAATCTAATGGCTCTGCATTGATTTGCTCGAAGAAGAGCTGGCGCTTCGGTGGCTCCGCGACACTCTGCTCGATTGAGGGATTACCCGCCACGGCACTCGCGTAGCTCGTCTCCTGAGAGCGACAAGTGAGCTTGGACCAGAGGCGTTGCCCCTGTGTGCTGTGGATCAGCACGACGCTCGTGCCTTTGTTCTCGTCCAGCGCTCGATCTAGGTCGGGGCAGGTGCGCTCCACACCCCAGTAGTCGCCCAGCGTCAGGTCGCTCTGACTGCGGCCCCCCTTCGCCATGCAGGCGTAGCAACTAGGGCGCAAGTAGAGGTCGTGCAGGAAGCCCCGCATATAGATATTGTCTCCGTAAAACTGCCGCACGCTGCCCCCTCCAGTGCTTTGCACCACAAAGTCATAGCGTCGCCATCCCGAGACCGACTTATCGCGAAAGGAGATTCCCGTGATCTTTCCCTGCCCCGCTCGCAGCATCGTCAGATACCTTTGCCAGACCATCGGTGAGGGTACGCCGTGGCAGACCACATCGACCGTCGTCAAGTTGTCGTAGGCACGCCCGAGGTAGTGGACCAGCCCTTTGATCTGACAGGGAGTCCCAGTGAAGAGGACGGTTCGTCCCTCTTTGAGAAACAGCTCCGCCCGCTGATAGCTATCTCCGATGCGGCTCTGCAGGTACTTACTACCCCGAAAAGGTGCCAATCCCTCCACCGTCTCTGTGTAGTCGTGGCAGACGCCCCAGGTCTCATCAAATCGCGCCCCAAAGACCACGCCCCCACGATTTAGCGTTTCCTCAGCAAGCAGTGTAAAGAGCCCTCCGGACGAACTCGCCTCGCGGAGCCCTTCGTCCGTAGCACATGCGGCATAGACAGCCAGTGGCTCACGAGGCGCGCCCAGCTCCATAAAGGGGCAGACCTGCTCACACCTGTGGCACTCGATGCAACGCTCCAGATCGACGACTGGATAGCCAAAGCCCTCCTCGTCACGCTCCAGTCGTATGCACTCCTTGGGGCATACCTGTCGGCACGCCTCGCAGCCACAGCAGCGCTTCTTGTCCTCTATCTGTATCATCGTGTCTTAAGTCTCTAGTGCACTACAAAGGTAGAGAAAGAAGATTAGATCTAGGGGCAAGAAATGATACAAAATGGCTCCATCTGCGTCACGATCCGAGGGAATCGAAGGACTCCTCGGTGGAGATCTGCGAATCTCCACGGAGGGACGAACAAATTCTTCGGAACTTTGATTTGCTTCTTCCGAAGTTTCATTTCATTCTTCCGAACTTTTATTTCGGCCCTCGGTGGGGAATTTTCGTTTGCTCCGTGGAGCTTCACGATTTTCTCAGGAGAGATTGCAATCAGCGGAGATGTAGGAGTCACTATGGCGTGACGCTATAGCGCTACGTAGCGAGACCCGACCCATATACTCCTTCTTTGTCGTCATGCGTAGTCTTAGAGTACAGGGGTATCATGCGCCAGTCCTAAGAAATGCAACTTATACCTAAAACAAAGTATGCGCTTATAGATTTTTTCTATCTTTGTGATAGAGAAAGTTCCGCTAGTGACGGTTTTCGTCCTAGGGCTTCTCATTGTAACACACTTAAAACACTTTACAGCTATGAAAAAGATTCTTTCTACTCTAGCTCTTGTGGCTCTCCTCCTAGGATTTAATGCCTGCCAGTCAGACTGTCCTAACATCGAGCCAACACCTACCCCGACGCCGACCCCGACACCAACGCCGACCCCGACACCGACGCCTGGAGAAGACAGTACCTACATCTTGCCTTTCCTCAGATGGTGGGACGGAGGTGATGGAATCAAGGCTTTTGAGTCTGCTCGTGGTAGCAAGCAGGAGTCTTACGATCCCTCTTTCGACCTTTACGTCTATAGCACGACCAACAAGCTACAACCCAAGATCTCATACATCGTCGGTATGTATGCACAGATGGACATGGCCTCTGAGGTCCTGACTAGTCCTAGCTTCTACGCCTTTATGAAGGAGAATGGATTCGAGCCTACAGGTAAGCCTCAAAACTCAATGCAGTACTTTACCTCCAACAAGTATAAGCAATTGACCGTCTACTCCGTAGTGGCACCTATAGATCTAGGCGAAGGAAATGTTATGCCTACATCTCTTGTCTTCGCTATGAAGGCTCCAGAACTGAGTAGCGTTCCCTACCCTCTGCTAAATTGGAAAGCTTCACTAGATGATGTCAAGGCCTTTGAGACTCAAGCAGGCTTCACCGGTCCCAAGGAGTCTACGGTCAAGAATGGGGAAATAAAGCGTTACCAATTCTCCAAGAAGACGGAGAAAGATGAGTTTACCGAGCTGTTCATTCGTCTATACGACTTCCAGGGCGATAAGCTCATCAAGGCCACCTCTATCGTAATCCCTAACGACTACGTTTACCAGCTCAGTGGAGATGCCATCAACCCTTACCAATACTTTATCGATATGATAAAGAAGGATGGATACGTCTCTCGCAAGGGTGCCAACAATCGTCAGGTTTACGACAATAAGGCTAAGGCTAGCAAGTTCACCTTTGAGACCTGGAGCAAGGTCAAAGTGAATAACTTCACGATGAAGGGCGCTGGCATGGCTTTCGTACCACTAGATGGTCCCGACGAGATTGACTACTAAGCAATAGACCGTACTAGCTACGGTTGGCACTCAAAGAGAGAGGCTGTTGCATTTGCAACGGTCTCTCTTTTTGTCAGTCCTATTTGGACAAGTTTCTGTATCTTTGTGGGCATATCTTATACGAAAGCTCCAATGAAGAAACCGTTTAAGGAATACCAGTCTGCCGACTTCGCACAGATCGACCAGGAGATGCTCGCTCTGTGGGAGAAGGAGCAGCTCTTCCACCGCTCGCTACACCAGCGTGAGGATGCACCGCTTTTTACCTTCTACGAGGGTCCTCCCTCGGCCAACGGAATGCCTGGCATACACCACGTCATAGCGCGCTCTATCAAGGATATCATCTGCCGCTACAAGACGATGCACGGCTACCGTGTAGATCGTCGCGCGGGCTGGGATACGCACGGTCTGCCTGTAGAGCTGGGCGTCGAGAAGAAGCTCGGCATCACCAAGGATGCGATCGGTAAGACGATCTCTGTCGCTGAGTATAATCAGACCTGCCGCAAGGAGGTGATGAAGTACACCGCCGAGTGGGAGTCGCTGACCAAGCAGATGGGTTACTGGGTCGACATGGAGCACCCCTACGTAACTTACAAGAATAAGTACATCGAGAC
>CABQOJ010000116.1 GCA_902465775.1 uncultured Porphyromonas sp.
AGAGCGCGCTCCAAGCGGGACAATATGCGTGGGTCATCAAGGTCGTAACCCCTCAGCTAGACAAGGCTAAGGGGTGGAACCAAGAGCAACTAGACCTCCTAACTTGTCGCCTAGCTACCAGCTACTTGAAGACAGGACAAGGCAACCAGATTGAATCTCTGCTAAAGCCGCTTGTAGCCCGTATAGGAACCTACGCAGGCAGTCAGGGGACGCTCCTATTGGCTCAGTACTACGTCTCTAACAAGGTGCAGCAAAGCTACTCGAAGCAGCTCCTGGACAAGCTGGTCAACGAAGCTTACCCAGACCCCGATCTATCTGCCGAGACGATCATAACGCTCTCCGACTGGTACCTCGCCAAGGGGGATCCCGACACGGCAAGACTATACCTAGAGAGCTTGCTCAAGAACTACACCGACGAGACTTCGCCGATACGTCAGCGTGCCGCAGAGAAGCTCGCACAGCTTCGCCAAAGTACGGCTCGCTAATGCGCCTCTCGCCTTCCATTTCTCACGATTAAGCCTATCATCGATGAAACGACTATACATACTTCTCCCAGTACTGCTCAGCAGCCTGCTCCCAGCTTTAGCTCAACAGCCCACCCCTCCAGCCAAGCGTGACACAATCAGCCGTGAGGTCACCGTGGTGAGCGAAAAGGTGAGACAGATAGATGACACCAATCCTATCTTTACGCTGATACCTCTGACCAAGCCTCAGATAGAGCGCTACAACCCAGCCACGCCTCGCTCCACGAGAGACTTCACACCGACCCTCTCACCAGCGCCGACGCCTCAGCTGTCTAGCTTTGCCAGTGAGGTGCCTCAGCCTTACAATGGGATCATGGCCCGTCTCTTCGGAGGCTTTGCACCGGCTTTCGGTGGGGATCTGGCGGGGCAGTGGCACTTTGGGAGCAAGCACAATGTCCTTTCCCTTGACCTGACGCATCGCTCGGAGCTTTTCACGTTCAGCAAGAACGGGCCCAACCGCTCCGTGCATGGACCTACTCGGGAGACCGATCCTGACTATCACTACCTTGAGGAAGTTCCCCGACAGACGGAGATGTACCGTCACGCTACCGAGGGAGTCCTAGGCTACAGCTATCACTGGAAGGAGAGCACCGTCAAGCTACAGGGAGGGATCCGTAGTCACATCTTTGCGCACACCCCTACGCAGCAGAGGATGCAGATGGGTACGCTTCCCCTACTGGACCGCACCCGCTGGCAAGACAAGCTACGCGAGTACAGTCTGACGGGTCGCATAGAGAACCTCCAGGCGCAGAACTGGTCCTTCGACCTTGGCGCTCGCTACGCCTTCCTATCCCATTCACTACCTAGCCCAACTCAGGGCGACCTCTTGGCTAGCGAGCATCTACATCTGATTGACGCTGATGGAGCTACCGCCGTGCAGCTCTCTGATGACTGGTCTCTCGGACTGAGCGCCGATATGCGTATCCGCACGAGCCATCCCTCACAGCTCTTCCTCCTAGGGGCACACCCGCAGTTCCGCTATCGTGGGTTCGTTAACTTTGCCGACCTAGACTTCTCAGGCGGTGTCGGCGTGGACTTTGCCAACCAAGAGGTACTGGTCTACCCAGAGGTTCGTCTGTCACTCTCTGACCAGAGACGCTGGGAGTGGTACCTGCGGGCTTCGGGCGGACTACAAGATGTCAACCCCTTTGACTACCTAGCTCGCATACCAGGCGTCATGCTCGACGCACTGCCTAGACCCGAGCGTCAGCAAGTAAGCTCCCGCACGGGAGTCAAGCTCCAGCTCGGCTCTGGCACCTACGAGCTGTACGGCGGGTACGATCACTACGGTCGCACTTACGGCTTCGACCTCCTGCCCTACTACGCTGGCGAAGAGCTTTACTGCTCGTGGCTACAGTCGCAGCGCAATGAGTACACGAAGCTCGACGTCTTCTACGCTGGTCTAGACCTCTCTACGGTCATCGCAAAGGTGTGTGAGCTGAGCCTCGGAGCGCAGTTCAACCGTCAGGCGAACTTCACCGCCCGCGTCCCCAAGCCTTACTTCCAGAGCTATGCGAAGTTGGCTGTCCGTCCTATGCGTCGCCTAGACCTTCGTGGGGTGGTTTACTACGACACCTGTCTCTCGCCCAAGATCCTTCACCCTGCTCAGGCTCCCAAGACTGGGCTTCTAGTGGGCGCAGCGTGGGCTTCGCTCACAAGGTTTACCGCTGAGGTGACGGCGCAGTATCGCTTGACGGATATGTGGACGTTTTTTGCCACTTTCGACAGTCAGTACTATGGACTAGGTGCTTACAATATGAAGCAGCCCTACAGCGGGCGCATCGGGGTACAGTTTAACTGGTCCGCATTATAATAAGGAGTCCTATGACAGATCAAGCAAAGAGTGGTGGCTATAAGTTCCTCGCCATCAAAGACCGTGACTGTCTGCTCGGGAGCAATGGGCAGATAGCGCTAGAGGACCGCGAAGCTCTCCTAGAGGTGCAGGAGGAGTACGCTCTACGTGTGGCGATCGCCAGCGAAGCGCCTATGACTAGTCTCCTGAAGCTCTCCGAGCAGCTACAACTACCGCGCAATAGTGGCTACATCATCTCCCACCTAGGCGCACGCGTTCACAACTGTCGCACGGGTCGTGAGCTGGCTTCTCGCCCACTCCGCCCCGCCGAGCTCTCCCATCTCTACGAGCTGGTGGATAGCGACTACACGCTCGCACTCATTGGCGAAAAAGCACTCTACACTACGAAAACCCATCAGCCTCGTGTTCTACAGCTCGCCAAGCTTTGGGGTATGCCGATCTTGGAATTGGCCGAAGCCGACGAATCCTTCCAAGCTCCCTCCGAGCCAATCTTTAGAGCGCTTATCTTAGCCAGACAGGATCGACTGGAAAAGCTGAGCGAACGGATCAAAGCTGAGCAAGCCTTGACCGCCACCCTCTACGATGAGCCGATGAATGAGCTCTCGATCGTGGCTTCTGGCGTCAGCCTGCGGGGTGCGCTGGACTTTATCCTCGACCGACTAGACCTTAACCAGCAAAACATAATCGCCGTCGGCACCACCCTAGAGGATGTCGCCATGGTGCAGCGCGCTGGACTAGGCGTAGCTATGGCAAACGCTCCCGAGCCACTCAAGAGCTGCGCTGACTATATCACCACCTCTTGCGACGCTGCGGGCTTAGCCCACATGATCACCAAGCAGATCAAGCTACGCTACGATGGAGTTCCCTTTGACCCAGAAGATGCCAACGCTATCATGCCCAACACGCTCATGGGAGCGCTCGGCATGCGCTGCACAGAGATCGCGCAGGGCTATGTCACGGGCACGATGCCCGTGGACAGTCGCACGAGACAGCCGATGGGCGTCCTGCACGGAGGCGCCTCGCTAGCCTTTGCCGAGACCCTCGCAGGGCTAGGTTCAGTAGCTATAGCCAACGAAGGCGAGATACAAGTCGGCATGCAGGTGAGTGGCTACCACGTCTCCTCGACAGTCGTCGGAGACACCGTGCGAGGCGTCGCCACGATCCTTCACAAGGGGCGCAGCACCCACGTCTGGAACGTGGATATCTACTCCACCCAGAGCGGTAAGCTCATCTCCACCTGCCGCGTTATCAATAGTATCCTCAAGCAGCGCTAAACCTTTGCACACGCTATGAGTCAACTCCTAGAGCGATTCCTCCGCTACGTAAAGATCCACACCACCTCCGATCCGAATAGTCCGACGAAGCCCTCGACCTCCTGTCAGTGGGACTTGCTCCGTCTGCTTCACTCGGAGCTAGAGGCGCTACAGATACCAGCCACTTGCTATGATGCTGGCTATGTGATAGCGCAAATCCCCGCCACAGCCGGTTACGAAGAGGTTCCCCGCATTGCGCTCCTCGCTCATGTAGACACCTCTCCCGAAGCTCCTGGCGAAAAGGTCTCTCCCTGTCTCCACCCCAACTACGATGGCAAGCCGATCCAGCTCAAGGGGAGCATACTGAGTCCCAGCGACTACCCCGACTTGCTGCGCTATGTGGGGCATACGCTCATCACAAGCGACGGGACGACACTCCTCGGAGCCGACGATAAGGCGGGTGTCGCCATCTTGATGACCCTTGCTGCGGAGCTGCAGAGCAAGCCCGAGTTAGCGCACGGACCTATCGCACTAGCCTTCACGACAGACGAAGAGGTGGGACGAGGGCTAGAGTCCTTTGACGAGAGCCAGCTTCAGGCGACCTACGCTTACACCGTAGACGGAGGACTTGAAGGAGAGTTTGAGTACGAATGCTTTCACGCAGCCTCTGCACGCATCACCGCCACAGGGCTCAACGTTCACCCAGGCAGTGCCTACCACACGATGCGCCACGCACTCCAGTCGCTCATCAAGCTCGACTACAGACTAGGGTACACGCACGAGCGACCCGAGGTGACCCAGGGACGGGAGGGCTTCCTGCACCTATGCCACATGGCGGGAGATGTCTCGTCCGCAACCGCTGAGTACATCATCCGCGACCACGACCGCCAGCTCC
>CABQOJ010000117.1 GCA_902465775.1 uncultured Porphyromonas sp.
CATCATGCTACGCTCCACATTGACATAGTCGCCTACCTGCAGGAGTCCCAGATTACTACGATCCAGCGTCTCCTGGACGGCTGTCACCGTGTAGCCTCCCTCCTCGAGCGAGACGACGGTGAGGCAGACACCATTGTGTGCGATGCTCTGATCGATCTGTAGCTCTGCGGCAAAGCTACAAGCGAGTGTGATGTGCAGGTTGCTTCCTTCGCGGGTTAGGCGACGCACCTGCGCCATGCCTTCTACTATTCCACTAAACATATATGTATTCGGTTTGCTCTATTGATTGGTTACTTCGCAAAGATACGAAATCATTGCCTTCTTGTGAAGGCTTTTCCTCTAAACAAGCTGTCGCAGTAAGGGTGCCTTACGCATCAAGGCGGTGACCCCTAGCGAGATGAGCGCAATGAGCAGGATGCGCAGGGGGAGTCTTACGGCTGGGCAAGCGGACAATGCTGGAAGGAATAGCTCAAACAGCTTGAAGACCACCTGTAGCACCGCAAAGTGTACCAAGTAGATCCCCATCACATAAGGATAGAGCGTACTTGCCGAGACGAGGAACCGTGCCTTGGGGCGCCAGCTATAGCAAAGGGAGAAGAGCGAGAGAACCTTGAGGACGACCAGTGGCTGGAAGTTGACGCCCACCCGCTCTAATAGTTGGTAAGGCACGTAAATGAGCAGCGCTCCGTGTAGTAGCATACTCCCGATGAATAGGATCAAGAGCCAGCTCCTACTAGGCAAGCGACTAGCCGTGCGAACAAGCAAATGCCCCGCGAGGAAGTAAGGCAGGTACTGTACCCACCAGAGCAGGCAAACTTGACGAACGCAGTACGAGCGGTAGTATACATCTACCGTAAGCGCCACGAGGTAGCTTCCGAGCGTTAAGATAAGTAGCCCACGATTGCCTCCATAGGTAGTACTATCGCTACGCTCGATCCGCTCGCAGAGCCAGCGCAGCATAGGAGTGACCACATAGAGCCCCGCCAGCATCACGAGATACCACAAGTGATACCACTGGAAGGCGAGCCACGTCTGCTCCTTGGCACAGTGCCAGAAGTAGTAGCCCACAGACCAAACAACTAGTGGCAAGAGTATCTTGCGCCCTACCTTACGTTTGTAAAAGTGTGCCAAGCTCCCGATCTGCCGCCCAGGCGACAGCATGAAGGCTCCGCTCATCATCACAAAGAGTGGCACCGCTCCCACCGAAAGCGCATACCATGGGGCAGCTTGCCAACGCTCTGCCAGCGAAACATCTCCCATAAAGTAACCTCCCGCCGTGTGGATGCCGATCACCATCACGACTGAGAGGAGCCGTAAGAGGTCAAGTCCCTGATGACGTAACGTCTGCTCTGACATCGTAGCTGGACTTAGTTGCGCAAGGCGAGTAGCATCCGCAGGAACGTGTCGAAGAGCACCATCTTCGTCAGCACATTGCCACGGATCTCTCGCATCGCCTCCTCGAGGAGCCTATAGCAGGCACCCATCGCTTTGTTGTTGACCCGCAGCTCTCCTACACGAGCCTCGCCACGGAGCGCACGGTGCCACTGCTGACCCACCTGCTGCATCAGTAGTTTGAGGAAAGCAACCGCTCCCTCGCGTCCAGCTTTGTCCACCTCCTCACTGAGAAGCTTCAGGCGCAAGATGTCGGCTCGTAGCGTCGCATCGTACCACTGTTGCGCCAGTTCCTGTAGTTTATCTTGCGAGGCGGAGCTGTCGAGCAACCGTAGCGCATCACTCAGGTTACCGTCCACTAGGGGAATCATCGCCTCCAGTGCATCGGTCGCCAGCTCAGGGTGCAGAGCGGTCAACGCCTCTCTCATCTCCGCCTCCGTCATCGGGGGCAGCTCGAAGCGCTGCACACGGCTCAGGATCGTGTCTAGGAGGCGATCCGAATGTGCCGACACAAGGATAAAGAGCGTCTCGGCGGGTGGCTCTTCGAGTGACTTGAGAAGTTTGTTGGCCGCCGCATCATTCATACGCTCTGGCTGGTAGATAATGATCGTACGCCAGCCCCCTTCGGTGGTTGTAACCGAGAGACGAGACAAGAGACTATTGATCTCATTCACATAGATGACCGGCTGACTATTGCCCGCCTCTAGTACTTCGAGCCAATCCTGATCGGTAATGTAGGGCGACCGCTCGAGGAAGGTGCGCCACTCGTCGAAGTATCGCTCCGTGGGGGTCTCGTCTTGTGCCGCTTTGACCACGGGATAGACGAAGATAACGTCGGGGTGAGCGCTAGCTGCAACCTTCTTGCAGGAGGCACAGGCACCACACGAGTCCTCGTCCGTAGGCGACTGACACTGGATGTACTGCGCCCAGGCCCACGCTAGGTGTAGCCCAGGGTAGCCCTCCTGTATCTCTAGGAGTACCGCATGGGGCATCTGTCCTGAGCGGGTCAAATGTGCAAACTGCTGCTTGAGGGCTTGGTATCCATATATATCGGCGAACTGCATGACGGCACTTTCTTCTTTAGATTTGGTAAAAGGGTTAGCGAAGACTCTCTTCTTTATCTCACGAAATGACCACCCGCTGACCGCTAAACTGTCCCAGCATCTTACGGATCTCCTGCCATGTGGATAGCTCCTGGAGGAGAGGCTGATAGCTCTCGTAGTCTGCCTCTGGGTGCTTCTGCTGTAGCGTCTGTATCTGCTGCGAAATCTGCTGACAGCGCTCCTCGGCGTACGCTAGCTTGTAGGTGTATAGCACCTTAAAAGTCATCTCCTGCACCCACTCATCAGGTACTTTCTCATTCTCATCATCAGGCATCTGTAGCTCTTCGCGAGCCTTGCGAGAGAGCCGGTAGGGAGTCGCGTAGAGATCCACCGCCAGAGCTGACACCTGCGGGATTTCAGAATTACAGAGGAAGGAACCACAAGTACGCTCCGACTTGCCACCCGAGACGCCGAGCTCCTCCAGCATCATCTTATTACTATCGTTGAGAATGCGCTTGACCAGCGGATGCTCGATGACTATATCATCCTGCTTGAGCTCCTGATAGACAAAGTTGGCCACAGAGACCCGTATCACCGTAGGCTCTGCACCCTCGTCTGCCTCCTCGTCCTGCACGGATATCTTGAGCATACGCTCCCCGTAGCGCACCACTAGGCGGATCAAGTCCAGTGCCTCGTTGCTCATCGGCGCATCTAGAAGCGAAACCTCCTGCGGGGTCTCCTCGGGGGCACTCTCCTCAGGTGTCGCTGCCTCTGGCGGAGCATACTGATAAACCCGTCCACGGCTAAAGCGCTCCTGCTTGATCTGCTGCAAGAGCAGATCCTCCGCCACGCCATACATCTGAGACATCTGCTGGATGTAGACAACCCGCTCGAGGCTGTCGGGGATCGTGGCAATGCTCTGCAAGATGTCTCGCATCAGTTGCGTCTTAAGCTGCGGATCGCCTGCCATCTGTGGAGCATAAAGCTGAGACTTGAAGGTTAGGAAGTCCTGCTCATGCGCTGCAAAGTACTCCTCCACCTCAGCGCGACTACGCTTAGAGACAAATTCGTCGGGATCCTCTCCGTCGGGTAGCACTAAGAGCTTGATCTGCATCCCCTCAGCGAGGAGCATATCGACCGAGCGTAACGCTGCTTTGACACCCGCCTCATCTCCATCGAAGAGCACCAGCACATTGCGTGAGAAGCGTCGCAAGAGCTGTATCTGACTATCCGTGAGCGCCGTGCCCGACGTCGCCACCACATTCTCTATCCCCACCTGGTGCATGGCGATCACATCGAGATAGCCCTCGACGATGATGCTTTGATCCAGACGTGAGATGGCGCGCTTCGCTTGATAGAGGCCGTATAACTCACGGCTCTTGTCGTAGATGATGCTCTCGGGCGAATTGATATACTTGGCGATCTTGTCCGCCTTGCGCATCGTGCGGCCACCGAAGCCGACGACACGTCCCCCTACATTATATATAGGGAAGATAACGCGCTCGTGATAGCGGTCGGCACTCGGGCGACCCTCACTCGGGGCGTAGAGCAGACCCGTCGCCACAAAGCTCTCCATATCGTAGCCATGCTCCTCAACATACTTCGCCAATGCACATCGATCACTCGGCGAGTAGCCCAGCCCGAAGGTCTGTATCGCCTCCGACCGCACCCCACGCTGCGTAAAGTAAGGCAAGGCTACGTCCAGTCCCTCCTCCTGGCTGAGGAGCTGCTCGGTAAAGAACTTCGCTGCCACCTCATTAGCAAGGTAAAGCGCTTCACGCTCATTCTGTCGCTGCTGCTCCTCCTCAGTCATCTCCCGCTCAGGCACGGGGATATTGTACTTCTGAGCGAGGTAGCGGAGCGCCTCGACGAAGGAGCAGTTCTGTATCTTCATGATGAAGGAGACAGGCGTACCTCCCGCACCACAGGCGAAGCACTTGCAGATATTCTTAGACGGAGTGACGATAAA
>CABQOJ010000118.1 GCA_902465775.1 uncultured Porphyromonas sp.
CTTGGTAGTGATGTAACCTACGACGAGACGCGTGCGGTACTACAAAAGCATTGCCTGCACACCATCTGCACGAGTGGGCGCTGCCCTAATCAGGGTGAGTGCTGGTCACGAGGCACCGCTACCTTTATGATCGGAGGAGCGGTCTGTACACGCGCTTGTAAGTTTTGCAATACAGAGACGGGTCGTCCGCTACCGCTAGACCCTGAGGAGCCTCGTCACGTGGCCGAGAGTGTCCGTGCTCTAGGGCTCAAGCATGCGGTGGTCACCAGTGTGGATCGTGACGACCTGCCCGACAAGGGCAGTGCCCACTGGGTCGAGACGATACGACAGATACGCGAGCTCTGCCCTGGCGTCACGATCGAGGTGCTGATCCCAGACTTCGACGGGCAGGCAGAGCTGATAGCTCCAATCCTACAGGAGCGCCCTGAGGTGGTGGCGCACAACATGGAGACCGTACGACGGCTCACACCCATCGTACGTAGCCGGGCTACTTATGACTGCAGTCTCTCCGTCTTGGCACAGATCGCTGAGGCGGGGCTGCCTGCTAAGACGGGGCTGATGCTCGGTCTCGGCGAGACGCAGGAGGAGATCCTCGAGACGATGGACGATCTGCGTCGGGTAGATTGTAGCATCCTCACGCTAGGTCAATACCTCCAGCCTACACGTCGCCACTACCCCGTCCAGGAGTATGTGCATCCAGATCGCTTTGCCGAGCTTCGGGAGATAGCCCTAGACAAAGGCTTTCGTCACGTCGAGAGCGGTCCTCTCGTACGCTCCTCCTACCACGCTGAGCGCCACCTGCTCTAGCATACTCGTCCTATGAGTTGCTAAGCCGATCGGCTTAGAGCGTGTGTAACTGTGCCTTCGGTATGCTGGAAGGCACTGAGAGCAGTAGAGGTAACAGCCTTGTGATCGTTGGCTTATCTTTGCAAGGTATTGACTTGATCAAGATTCTTTTATCGCTTTGTCGGGAAGGCTCTTGGCTAGCGAGAAGAAGAACTCGAGACCTCCGGTGGGTCTGTTCTTGGCCGAGATCTCGCCGCCGTGGAAGCGGATAGCGTTTCGTACGATGGAGAGCCCCAGTCCCGATCCGCCCATCTCACGACTGCGTCCGCCATCGATGCGGTAGAAGCGGTCGAAGATCTTAGCCAGGCTCTCGCTCTCGGGGATGCCTGGGCCGTTGTCCGCAAAGGTGAAGTAGTAGTAGCGCTCGTCCTCCATCGTCTGGTCGATCTCTATCGTGGTGCTGGTGCCAGCGTAGCGGATGCTATTCTCCGTGAGGTTGGCAAAGACAGCGTAGAGTAGCGAGTGATTGGCCTGTACGGTGGACTGCTCGGGGATCCGATTGCAGATAGTCATTTGCGCCTCTTGGAGCTTGATCTCTAGAGCTGCTTTGACCTCCTCGACGACACTGTACGGAGTTAGCTCCTGCAGGGCGTAGAGGTCGCTCGCCTCCTCCAGCTTGGTGATCATAGAGACGTCGCTGATGAGCTGTGAGAGACGGATCATCTGATTGTAAGTGCGCTCGATGAAGTAGCGCTGCTTCTCCTCAGGGAGTGGCTGGTTGAGGATCGTCTCGAGGTAACCACGGGCACAAGAGACTGGCGTGCGCAGTTCGTGGGCTATGCTATTGGTCATGTCATGCTTGAGGCGACGATCGTTTTCCTTTTTAGTCACATTGGTCAGGACGATCTCAAAGCTATTGTCAGGGAAGAACTGGGCGCGCACCTCTATATGCGAGCCGTCCTTGTCGATGATGTATCGTGTGGAGCGCGGAGCGGTGCCTGGGTGAGCCTCCTGATCGGCTAGGAGGGTCTTGACCTGATACAGCTCTGGGTAGTCGAGGATGCGCTCATCAATGATAAAGGTGGGCGTGTCGACGAGGGTGTTGAGATTCTGTATGAAGTGGCTATTGGCATATATAAACTTGCGCTCTTCGCTAAAGAAAGATATGCCAGCATCGGAGCTGGCGAAGTGCTGTATGAGCTTCTCGCGCTCGATCTCGTAGCGGGTATTGCTCTCCTCGAGCATCTTAAAGGTCGTCTTGAGCTGCTCTCCTAGCTCTCCGATCTCACTCTTGGGGAAGGTGACCGACTCGTACTCCCCTCCAGCCTGTGCCTTCGCCACAAAGTCATGAAGCTTACGCACCGAGCGGGAGAATTGGTCGGTAAAGAAGACCACCGCCAGCAGTGCTAGACTGAAGATGCCGACGATGAGGAGGAGGAAGAAGTGATTGGATCGAAAGTAGTTGACATAGTCTATATGGTAAGGTATGGCCACGCGGATGTAGTATCCCTGATCTTGGTACTCCTTGGCAAAGTAGTAGAAGTCCTCCCCGAGCGTTTCGCTATAGCGCTTGGAAGTGCCAGTGCCATGGAGATTAGCCTGCTGTAGCTCTGCACGTGAGAGGTGGTTCTCTGGAATGGCTCCCTGGGTGACGTTGTCAAAGTAGACATCGCCCTTTAGATTGATGATTGTGAAGCGTAGATTGTTCGGAAGATAGGACAAGAAGCGTGCGAGAGCTTGTGTGCTCGGCAGGTTGCTAAAGTTGGAGAGCGTATCTGTCGCACGCTCCTGAGGGTGTGTAGCGTAGTCTATGATGTAGCTATTGACACAGTCGGTAGCCTGCTCGAGGTATTCCACGAGGGCTTTGGTCTTGATCTCCTTTTCGGAGGCACGCTGTACGAAGTAGATGATTCCACCAAAGATGATAAAGAGCAGCGCGGCGGAGATAAAGACTTTGGACTTATAGTTGTACTGGCTCATAGTAGGACGATAGATGGTGTGAAAGTGGAACTATTCGGCCTCCTCCTCGACGAGGCAATAGCCGAAGCCTGAGCGGTTGATGATCTTGATCCCGCCACTGCGTAGCTTCTTGCGAATACGGGTGATATGTACGTCGATGGTGCGCTCCAAGACGAAGACATCTTCGCGCCATACTCGGTCGAGGATCTCCTCGCGTGAGAAGACTTTGTCAGGGTTTCGGGCCAATAAGATGAGGATCTCGAGTTCTTTCTTGGTTAGCTCGACAGGCTCCCCATCAACGAAGACCTGCTTGGCATCTAGATCAATGAGGAGCGTGCCGATCTCGATCTGACTCTCACCAAAGTCTGGACCGCTCTGCAAGGAGCGCATGAGGATAGCCTGAATACGCGCCTGTAGCTCCTTGATGGAGAAAGGCTTCGCCATATAGTCGTCGGCTCCGATGTTAAAGCCCGTGAGGAGATCGTTTTCGGTATCCTTAGCAGTAAGGAAGATGATCGGAGTGGTGAGCTTCTTCTCCCGTCGTATGAGCTCAGCGAGCTTGAAGCCGTTTATCCCAGGCATCATCACGTCGAGGATGAGGAGGTGATACTCCTCAAGCGGCATCTTGAGCGCCTCCTCAGCATTGGCAGCTGTGGAGACTTGATATCCCTCGCTGGCGAGGTTGAAGGTAAGTATCTCGCGGAGGTCCTCCTCGTCGTCGACGATGAGGAGCTTAAACTTCTTCTTGTCCATAATTCTCTAGCTCTTGTTCGGTGGGGATCTCCACTTTTTGGCTCTTAGCGTGGAGTAGGTTCTTTCCTTCTGAATGGAAGATGGCCGCCTCGGCAATGTTTGTCGCATTGTCACCGATGCGCTCCAGATTGTAGGCTATGCTGCTGATCGCCAGTGAAGCCTGTATGGAGTCTACGTCGGGACTCTGCTCGGTGTCTAGTAAGGCTTGGGGCAGCGAATCGTTGATCTGGTAGTGCAGATCGTCTATATGAGTGTCTCGGCCGATGACACTGCGTGAAAGCTCGGAGTCACCAGCGAAAAACGAAGTGACCGCATCGGCAACCATCTGATAAGTCTCCGTAAGCATCTCACGAAGCGTGTCAGCATACTGTAGGTACAGCCCATTGCCCATGTCGATCGCACGGGTGAAATTGGCCACATTGAGCAGTAGATCACCGATGCGCTCTAGGTAGCTGGTCATATCGTGCAGGGCAAACATACGCCTCGCCTCAGAGGCCCGAGGCGTGTAGAGGATGATCCCGTTGATGACTTCGCTCCTTATCTTGACCTCTAGGCTATCTATGATGGTTTCGTTCATGTCAATGTGCTCGTAAGCCTCAGGCTCGACGATCCCGCTGAGGAGATGCTGTATCGCCTCGACTTGGCGAGCGATCACTTTGTTGAGTACGTTGAAGTCTTCCTTGATTAGGACGACGTGATGATCCATATTGGGTGACATAGGCTGTGACAGTTTCGTTTTTTACTTGATAGTGTGTCTGTCTGTACGGCAGATCTAAGGTACAACGTTTTATCCGAAGTTGCCCTGTAGGTAGTCCTCGGTGCGCTGATCGCTGGGGTTGGTAAACATCTTGTCGGTGCGGTCAT